>JAADHM010000139.1:20374-25655 GCA_013151855.1 FCB group bacterium
TCTGTTCAAATTTTGCACATTTACTTTATTTTCCTCACTTTTTACTGAATAGACATAGACCCGACCGCTTATAAGATTACTTCTCGTCTATCAAATACAGCCTTAAATCTCCCTAAGAGTAATACAAAATACCGCATAATTCATAATAACCACAATTTTAATCTTAAAAAGTCTATTTTAAGGGATTTCGTTTATCTCTGAAAAATACCCCTTGACTGATTTAACTAACAAATATTTTAACGAAAAATCCCCTTTTTTCTCTTGACAAATAAGCATTTATCGTTATTTTGTATTTGAGCGTGTGTTTAGTTACACTTTGAATCCGAGAGCCAATTGAGATTTATTGTGTAGCGCAATTACTATCTTTCTTAAAACAAACTTTAATATTGCTAAAGAACTTATATTGTCCTGACAGACAATACGATATTGCAGAAAAAATAACTTATTTAATTATCGGTTATAATTTTGCAATTTCAGATTCTTCAAGTAATATCTAAAGTTTTCTCCAATTTCCTCTGTTTACTGTTAACTTTATATTCTACTTAAAGTGACTACTTTAAGGAGGTGTATAACAGACAATAGACTGAATAATAGAGGTTTTCAGAAACAAAGATTTTTATACAACTAATTAAGAGGAGTTATTCGTCAAACTTGATTAACTCCGACTCCAAAAAAGGAAATGAACTGAATTCGTTAGCTTAAGTTATATCCCAACCTTCCCTAGACAATACGGGATATGGTAAAATGCCTTATGACAGCAATGTCCGGCAATTTACAGCCTTAAAGCTAAACGAATAACCTATTTTTCCTTATTTTAAGGAGGAAATAAATGTTAAAAAGACTGTTAATCGCAGTATTCGTTTTAGGTCTCGTTTTGACTTTTACTGGTACGGCGTTTTCCGGAGTAAACAAAGATGTGGTTGTTAAGGCATTGCCGACTTATACCGGCAATCCTAACGGCGAAGCAATGCAGCCCAAAGGTTATGCACCAACGCCCAACCGTATTTCTCCGGACAAACCCAAACCACAATTAGTCAGCGATAACCTGCTTCAACCTCCGAATCCTGATACAACCGGTTGCGAAATACAAGATCATACTGATTACGCCAATACCAGCGGCTATTATGGCTGGGCTTGGTATGGTGATGATCCCACCAAAATCTCCATGAGATTCGATGTCACAGAACATCATATTGCTACTGTATATGGTGCCGCAGTGAGAATCTACGATTGGACCAACACTGCTGGTGGCTGTGATCTTATCATACAGGTTTGGGACGATGCTGGTGGATTACCCGGTAATCTTCTCTACACAGAGACAGTACCGGCTAGTTATATTCAGGCAAATGTTCCAACCAACGCCAATTACCTCTTCGCTTTTACTACTCCCGTAGATGTCGGTTATGGTCCTTATCACATCAGTATTGGTGTTTCAGGTCCCGCTGCTGACTACATAATGTTTGGAAGTGATGACGGCCTTGTCGGTACCGGCAGAGGTTCCTTCTTCGATGGTTCCGACTGGTATACTAACGCTGCTGTTTTGGGTGGAGATGATTATAACTGGCGTATTGCTTCCTATGCTTGTCAGGCATATTCATCCTGCTATATCAAGATACCGCCTATTACCGATTACAATATCTCATCATTCCCACGTACGGGTTATGCTGATGGTTCCGTCAGAGACGGTATGGGTGAGCGTTTTGTATCTCAATCACCGGAAACTCTTACCGTTGTCGATATCTGGCATTATTCACTCGGTGACGGCACAAACGGTTATTATGTCGGTACCAATGAAGCCAATGGTGTCGAGGTTTCGGTATGGGGAGACAATGCCGGTAGTATTGATTATGCTTCCGGTCCTCTGGCAACCGTCACTGTTCCCGCTGGTGTTGCCAATCTCTTCCCTTACACGGGTGATGCCGGTGGATGGGACGTAATTTCGGTTGATTTCTCATCTTACAATCTGGTATTCAGAGGCGCTTGGCATATTACTGCCAAAATGACCAGTGATGATCCCGCCGATGGCCAGTTATTGTTCGTGTTCTCCGGAGCGAGCGATGGTTTGAGTAGTGGTTCTGTCAATTATAATCCTACTGAAATCTGGACCCTCACGGGAAACAGCGCTAACTGGATGGCGGCTCTATGGCCGGCGGCATTCGATATTGAACCTCACATGTGTAAAGATGAGTTCTCCGAGTGTCAAAACCAGAAGCTGTATGGTCCCAACGAGCTAATGGCTGCTTATGGCTTACCGCCTTACCCGGGTGTTGCTCAATTAGTTAAGGGCTTAGCTATCAACCGCGTTGAGGATATCCATCTTCAACTTATTAGCCCTACTTTATTTGGTGACCCTGCTACCAATCCTACAATTGAGGTTGGAATCCGTCTTAATAACGGAGGAACTCCAGGACCTCTTGTCTGGGCTGATACCCTTAGCGGATCTCAGATAACATATTATCCTGGGTGGACTGATGTGGTAATCCCGTCCAGTGAACAGCCACAGTTAATTGGCGATTTCTTTGTCTCCATGGGCAATATCTCCGCAGATCCTGGCACTGATTATTTCTATTTTGGCATTAATGAAGATGCTGAAGTAAATGGCGGTGTTCAGTACTATAGTACATATTCCGGCATGTGGAAAGATCTCGGTGATGCCACTGGTGGCGATGAAAACTACATGTTTGATGTTGGCTTCTGTGGTATTCCCTTTAGCGAAGCTACCTGTGACCCGGCTAATGATCCCGGTTGGTCAACTTTCCAAGGGAATCAAGCTCGCACTGGTGCCAGTGAATTGGCTGTTGGCGATGCCTGGTGTAATTTGAATCTGAATTGGAGCTATTTGGATCCGACTCAGAGTGTCAATATGACCGGTCCCGCTATTTACGGCGACAAAGCTGTCTGCTCGTTCACTGACCATTATATTGTTTTTGACATTGCTTCCGGTACACCGCTCTATACATTAGACGGTACTTTCGGCGATGGTCAATTAATCGGTGGTGATATTCGTAATACACCATCTATCGTTAATATTAATATCGGCGGAACTCCCACCGATGTTATGTTTATAGCCGGTGGTTCTTCCAACGGCATTGGCGCGGTTGATTTCAATACCGGCGCTCTTATTTGGCAACGTACTATTCTAAGTGTTGGTCCGAGTCAGATGTATGGCCAGACCCGTTTCGCTACCTTTATTGTCCTTAATATCGGTGGTGTGGATGTTTTATTTTACAGCACTGAAAACGGTAAAGTAGCTGCTGTTGACGCTGCTACCGGTACTTTGTTCAATGAGACCAATTATCCCGGTATTGGTTGGCCTGATGCCAACAACCCGGCGCTTTTAACCGCCGCAACTTATGTCTCCGGTGCCACCGATGGTACGCAACTCTTCTATAGCACCCAAACGGCGGCTACGGAAGGTGATGTTTATGCTATCGATGCGGCTACCGGCGCTATTAACTGGACGCTGTCTTCAAGCGGTGGTTTACAAGCACAGAATATCTATGCTTCTTACAACTATCCTGAAGGCTTCCGTGGTGGTGTTGCTTATGACATTACCAGTGGTAATCTTTTTGCGGTGTCTTGGGCTAACAGTGGCGGCGCCAGTGACTTCCCGACTGACGGTGTTTATTACACCATTTCAGCCGCGGATGGTTCCTTGCCCCTTCCTGCGAGTGCAAGCCCCAGAGCGTTTTATACCACTCCTATTGTTGACTTGAATCGGGTCTTCTGTCCTACTTTAAGTCAATGGGTAAATGCCGATATCGGTGGTAACCTTATTGCTTACAAAAAAAGTACGGGTACTCCCGATTGGATAGCAATTACCGCAGACAACGCCAAATACTATGTTAACGGTTTCCGTACTTGTGAACCCGGTGGCGTTGACGATCTCTTATTCCTGTTCAACGAAAACGGTTTCTTAGAATGCTATAATTCCGTTAACGGCGACCAGATTTTCAGACGTCGTATTGATCATGGTGGCGGTGCTGCCAATATCGGTATGTCGGGCGCTATTGCTATGGCTAATGGCGAACTTCATATCCTTTTTGCTGACTACTACGGTGGTCTTTATGACTTCACTAAAGGCGCTGACAGACCGCGTTTACAGGTAGTCTCTTATCATCCATCTTGGCCTGTCGATTTCGGTTCTAACCCAGCTTTAACTATTGACTTCGGTCCCATTGCGGAAAACACCGGTTGTACGGATCTTACTTTCAACAACGTTCTTGTTGATGAAGCTCCTATCAGCGGTTCCACCTTGCCCGATTTCTCTGCTGGTTATGTCCGTGATAAAGTGATGGCAACGGCATCTAAGATTGCCGACAAGTTGGCTCGCGACGCGATGCTTTCTTGTCCAAATTCCAGCAGGTTGATAATAACCTTATCAATCCTGATGGTATAGTCAGTGTCCGTGACATCAACCGCACGAAAGAGACTCGTAATCTTTCTGCCGGTATTCCGGCTTGGTTCGTAAGCCTTGACCATCCAACCGCTGGCGATATTATTCCTGCCGGTGGTTCGATAAATCTGCAGTTTACCGTTAACCAGCCGCTTATCAATCGTGGACCACAGAGCGTTTACATTGACTTTGATACTGACGATCCTGACTTCTTCCTCAATGGAAATACGGATGCCGTTGGTCTCTTACCGGAAATTCAATTAACCATTATCGGCGGTTGTTTAATTGATACCACTACCCTTCACTTTGGTATAGGACAGGCTAATTCTCAGCTTGTTAGCAATACCGGTCGTTTGGGTGACGGTGATTGGACACCTTCTTATGGTTTTGATATTGATGGCGATGGCACTTCCTACTATCAAGGTTCTTATATCTATGGTGTTGACAAATATCGCTTGGCGATGAACACCAAGGATTGGACCTCCGGTGGTGGCGAAGCTAATGCCTATATTTCACTTCAGGGTGATCCTAACTACTGTGACCAATTGTGTAAGCCTAATATTACCACTGATGTTCCTGTTGGTAAAATTACCGGCGACGGTGGTTTGACCTATAGTGATGTATTGGCTGATGTTGTCTGTAAGAGCTGGCTGGATTCCGTCCAGAATTTCGAACAAGTACCCGGCGATGCCTCTACTTGGGATTGGACGGCTTTCGGTGCTCCTTTTGATGACACTTTGACTATGGGACTTTATGTTAATTCCGAAGTCGTTGGTGTTAAGGAAGTACCTCAGCTGGCGAATCTCACCTTAGAGATTATGCATTTCGAAAACAGAAGTGCCACTGATAGTGTTAAAAACTGGTATATCGGTCATATGTTCGATT
>JAADHM010000098.1:0-1677 GCA_013151855.1 FCB group bacterium
AAAAGTTTGGAAGCCAGAACGAAATTGGTTGATAAACTGCAAGTGGAGAAAGAAGCACAAATCATATCGGCCATAATTGATGCTTTGCGTCGACAACGAAATCCTGCGGGGGTCGAGCGCGTAAACGATATCTTATTGGAAAATCCCTCACCGAAGGTAGTCGTAGCGGCGGTTAAATATCTGGCTACGATACAAAAAGACCGGTCTATTGATTTAATTGATTCTTTACTGACCTTGGATAATCAGCAAATTAAAGCTGGTTGTGCGGAAGCTTTGAGCTTATTGAATTCTTCCCGAGTTATTTCCCGCTTATCCTATTTATTGGCGGATAAAAAGGTTATGGTGCGCGCCAGCGCTTTGAGAGGACTGTTAAATATAAAAGGTATCGACTTAAAATTTTGCCTTGATAAGGCTCTTAGTGATTCCCAAAATATTCTTAAGCTTATCGGCATAAAAGAAATCGAAGAAAAGCAATTATCTGCTTATCTTCCTAAATTACTTACTATGATGGATTCTTCGGCGGTGCCTGTGCGTCGCATGATTGTTGCCAGTGTCGCTCCGTTTATCGAGGCGAACCCAAGCGATACGACCGCCAATTATATCCTTATCAAGGGAATAATGGATAAGAATTATCCTGTCCGCTATGAAGCGGCGGTTCAGTATAAGAAATTGTTAAACAAAGATTATTTTGCCAAGGTGCCACCGGCGAAGACAAAATATAGTCGAAAAGAAATAGAAAAAGCATTGAAAAAATACCGCATCAATCCCGATGCGGTCATAGAAACCAATAAAGGAACAGTGGAAGTGGAATTGCTTTTCGATAAAGCGCCTTTGGCGGTGATGAATTTTATTGATTTGGTGCATAAAAATTCTTTCGACAGTTCTCTTTTTACTTATGGGGAATCGGGTTTTATGCTCCGATTTAATATCTTCCATAAAAAAGAAAGGGAGAAAATTCCTTATTATGAAAATAATGAGTATTTTTCCGATTCTTTAAGGGGTGGTTATCTTGGTATTAATACTTGGGACAACAAAGATGAAGGAATACCGTTGTTTATTACTCTGTTTCCTCGTCCGGATATGATGGGGCGTTGTCCGCTATTCGGTAAAATTATTTCAGGGCAGGAGGTGGCTGATAATCTTGTCCCCGGGGATACGGTTAAAAAGATTTTGATTCAAAAAGGAAAAAGTAATGAAAAATATTAGAATTATATTTATTTCTCTGGCGATATTAGTTGTAAGCGGTTGGTATGGCAACATATCGGCTCAAGAAGCGGCGGGTATTGATCCCCAAGCATTGATTGAACGTATCCTGGCGGTAGATAAACAACAAAGAGAAAAGATACACGACGTTACTTTCGATGCCGAGTATGTCGAAGGGGAAAAAGACAAACAGGGAGAATTTAAGGAAAAAGTAAAATTTATTAAAAAAGTATATATCAAATATGTCGATGATACCGCTTTGTATCATGAGAAATACATAGAGTTTTACAAAGATGGAAAACTGAAAAGCCCGCAGGAGTGTAAAAAAGAAGCGACGAAGCGCATAGAAAAAAAGAGAAAGAGAAAAATGCGGGATATTTCTTATAACATGCTCAACCCTTTTTATCCTAAGCAAAGCAAATTATACCAAATCACCTATCGGGGAGTGGCGGAAAATAAGATAAACGGTTATGT
>JAADHM010000098.1:1719-13196 GCA_013151855.1 FCB group bacterium
TTTTAAAATCGGATAGCCTCATCAATGGCGATTATTACTTCGAGGCGGAGTCGTTTCATTTGGTAAAAGTTGACTTTTCCCCGGCAAAGCTGGTGAAAAAAACGATGTTCAAAATGAGCAAATTAAACATGTCCATTTTATATGCTCCCACTAAGGAGGGATACTGGTTGCCCCGTCAATTCGATATTGAAGGGCAGGGCAAAGCAATGTTTTTTATCGGGGTCAAATTTGCCGGTACCGAGTATTATCGTAATCCGATAATAAACAGTGGTCTTTCATCAAAAATGTTCGAGGTCAAGCAATGAATGTAAATTTTAAAACCAAAGTGGTTAAAGTTGAAGTGCCATCTGATGCTAATGTCATTTTTGGCCATACGCATTTTATCAAAACCGTTGAGGATTTATACGAAACACTGATAACCAGTTCGCCAACTTTACAGTTTGGCATCGCTTTTTGCGAGGCATCGCAAAAGCGTTTGATTCGTACCGATGGCAATAGTGAAGAGTTGATAAAACTGGCGGCGAAAGCGGCTTTTGATGTTGCCTGTGGCCACAGTTTTTTTGTTTATCTTAAAAACGGTTATCCCATCAATGTGCTCAGGCGTATTAAAGAGGTTGATGAAATCTGTCGTATTTTCTGTGCCACCGCCAATCCGCTGGAAGTGATTGTAGCTGAAACTTATCAAGGACGAGGCGTTCTGGCCGTGGTCGACGGTGAACCTCCGTTGGGTATTGAAACCGATGAAGATAAAAAAGAACGGCAAGATTTTTTGCGTAAGATTGGTTATAAGCGCTGATTTTTTTTAATTCTTAATGGCTGAAATCATTTTATTAAGAAGATCGCGGAAATAACTCAGCCGTTGGTTTTGTTTGACCAAATTCAAGTCGATGATTATTTGTGTCGTGCCAATCAATGAAAACTCGATGGGACAATCCGTTGCCTGTCGTACGGCTTGCACTTCCGCTCGTTGTAACTGATGTTTTTCGTGATAGAATAAATTAGCGATGCCGTTTTTTATTTTTACTTTCTCCATCCCTAAATGGGAAGCCAATATTTTTACTTTTGTTCCTTCAAACAAATTTACCGCCGAGGGAGGTAACAGACCAAAGCGGTCGGTGACCTCATTTCTTATTTTTTCCACTTCTTCAACTTTTCGACAATCAGCCAGACGACGGTAGATATCGACTTTTTGGTGGCGGTCGTTGATATATTCATCATCGAGAAGCATTTCCATATTGGTTTCCAGTTTCGTTTCGATAGGCCGGTTTACTTCTTCTCCTTTTAGTTCCGCGATAGTTTCTTCGAGGAGTTTGTTATATAAATCAAAACCGATTTGCTCAATAAAACCGGATTGTTTGGCGCCTAAAATCGTTCCCGCCCCGCGGATTTCCAAATCTCTCATGGCCAAAGCAAAGCCGGAACCCAAATCGGAGTGGGCTTCGATAGCCCGCAGACGTTTGATGGCGTCGGCTTTTAACCTTCTGATGGGAGGAGTAATCAGATAAGCATAAGCGCGCTGGGTGCTTCGTCCCACTCGTCCCCGTAATTGATAAAGTTGTGCCAAGCCGAAGCGGTCGGCGCGGTTGATAATGATGGTATTGGCGGAGGGGATATCAAGGCCGGATTCGATGATAGAGGTGCACAGAAGCACATTGTAACTTTGGGCTAAAAAGGCGAGCATGATTCCTTCCAGCGATTTTTCATGCATCTGCCCGTGAGCGACGGCGATTTTTGCCTCGGGGACAATTTTTTTCATTGCCTCGGGGACAATTTTTTTCAAGTAATTGTGCATCGCATCAATGGTCTGCACTCGATTATGAACGAAAAACACCTGTCCGCCGCGTTTGATTTCCCTTAAAATGGTGGTGGCAATGACCGCCGGGTCGAATTCGATAACTTCGGTGATAATAGGTAAGCGGTCTTTGGGGGAGGTGGCAATCAGGCTCATATCGCGAACACCGGTAAGAGACATTTGAAGCGTTCGTGGAATAGGAGTGGCGGTCATGGAAAGAGTGTCGACACTGGTTTTCATCTGACGCAGTTTTTCCTTGTGGCGAACACCAAAACGATGCTCTTCGTCAATGATCAATAGACCCAAATCCTTTATGAAAATATCTTGGGAAAAAAGACGGTGGGTGCCGATGATCAAATCAACTTTCCCCACAGCCAAATCGTCGATAATATGTTGTTGTTCTTTACGGGTGCGAAAACGGGAGAGCATTTCTACCCGGAAGGGAAAATCTTTGAAGCGCTCGGAGAAAGTATGGAAATGTTGCTGCGCTAATATCGTTGTCGGTACCAGTACCGCCACTTGTTTACCGCTTTCGATAGCTTTAAAAGCGGCGCGGATAGCCACCTCTGTTTTACCAAAGCCGACGTCGCCGCAAATAAGTCGATCCATGGATTTGCTTTCCGTCATGTCTTTCTTTACATCCTCGATAGCTCGGCGCTGGTCTGGCGTTTCTTCGTAGATAAAAGAAGACTCCAGTTGTTTTAACCAGACCGTATCCGCTCCGAAAGAATGACCGCCATTTGATTTGCGCGTGGCATAGAGTTTCAATAAGTCGGAAGCAATATTAATGATAGCTTTTTTCGTTTTTTTCTTAAGTTTTTCCCATGTCGCTCCGCCGAGATGAGTTAAAACGGGAGCGCTGTCTTTGCCGGAATATTTCGAGACGCGATTGAATTCCTCGATAGGTACATATAATTTGTCACCTTCGGCATATCTAAGTAACAGACAGTCACGCTTGCGGTGGTCTACTTGCAAAGTCACCAATCCCTGATAGGAGGCGATGCCGTAGTCGGTATGGACAACATAATCACCTTTGTTCAAATGGGAATAATCGGCTAAGGCAACGCCTTCTTTGAATTTTTTCCGATGCTTTCTTTGGTGATAACGGTTGAAGATTTCATGGTCGGTGAGTATGGCGAAACCGCCTTTAGGGCAAACAAAACCGCTTTTGATATCAGCTACTTCGATGGCCGGTTCATAAAGAAAATCATCTTTATCTTCCAGTAATTCCTTTAATCGGGATGCTTGCCCTTCGTTGTTGACAGCAATAAAATATGTAAGTCCCTTGGTGTTGTATTCTTTGATAGCTTTATTTAAAAGGTCAAGACGGGAACCGAAAGAAGGATGGGGTTGACAGTCAAAATCTATAATTTCTTTTTTCCCTCCTTTAAAGGGAATGACGTCAATTTTTTTAAATTTATTTAAAGAGGCAAAAACCTCGGTGATTTGATGGTAATATTTATGTGGCGGCGGGAGGTGAGACAGATGTTTCTTTAAGTGTTCATATAATGTTTGTGATTCTGCGACAATAGCCTCCGCTTTGGCTTGTAAAGCCTTTTCATTATCCAAAAAGATGAGACTGTCTTGTTGGAAATAATCTGTCAGCGTCCCTTGTTTAATACCGAACATAGTTGCCAACCACTCCAAGCCGGGTAATTCGGGGTCGTTGAGATAGCGGTCTCTGATATAATTGGCATCTTCAGAAGGAAGAGCATTCAAGTATTTTTCAAGGTTTTGTTGCGTAATGAAAATTTCTCGTTTGGGTAACAAATTAACCTGTTCGATTTTTTCTACGGTCCTTTGCGTAGTGACATCAAAACGGCGAATGGTCTCGATTTCATCACCATACAGTTCCACCCGGATGGGGTAATCCTCTCCCGGCGAGAAAAAATCAATGAGCCCGCCGCGCAGAGCAAAATCACCCATTTCTTCGACATTGGATACTCTTCTAAAACCTAATTTAATTAACCGCTTAACCAAATGTTCCAGATTAATTTCTTCCTTGATTTGCAAAGCCAAGCGATGGGCTTGTAAATCTTCGAAGGTGATCGTAGGTTCCAAAAAAGCGCGTATCGGACAAACCATCACGGAAAGAGAGTTATTAACCAGAGCGGCTAAAGCGGAAATCCTCTGCCCCATTATTTCACCCACGGGAGCCTTGAAATCATACGGCAAAATTTGTCGTGAAGGGAAATGACCTACTTGGGCAGGTTCCAAAAGAAAAATTAAGTCATTGTACAAATCATGGGCATATCCCGTGCTTTCGGTGATGATAATAATTTTTTTATTGGTTCTTTCCGTTAGATTTTTTAACAGAAAGCTCAGCGAGGAGCCGTTTAAACCGGTTACGGTAGTATGAAAATCCTGACCGTTGATAAAATTATTCAAGCTATGAAAGGGAGGGTATTCCTTCCATAAGCTGTTTATGTGCTTAATCTTATGGACATCGAAAGAGGTGGTTGTTTTCATTGTTGGGCTCATATTTTAATAACACGAAAGCCCCGGTATTATTATCGCCGGGGTATGCTAAATTTTTACTCTTTGCCAATATAAAAAAAAGTCCGTAATAAGCCAGTTTTTTTAAGTTTTTTATTTGCTAATTTTTTCCAATATATATAAAATCGCTTGTATAATAAGATAACTTTAACAAAACTTGGAAAAAAAATCAGGAGTTTTTTATGTCCAGTTATAACAAGTTAGTCACATTGGTGGAAGCCGCCAAAGCTGATGTTGAGAAAGCCGAAGCGGGCAATAAAGCCGCTACCGGAAGAGTAAGAAAAGCGATGCAGGAAATTAAAGCCGTTGCTCAGGATATTCGTAAGGAAATGCTGGAATTAAGGCAGTAAATAACTTTGAGAAAAAACCGACCCTTAGTCGGTTTTTTCTTTATCCGTTGATTTCTTTTATTAAATCAGCACCAACTTCCACTTTATCATACTGTGATTCTTTGGATTGATAAAGAACGACAATAGTTATTCTGCGGTTGCGATCATCATAGGGATCATCTTGTATCATCGGGAATCTATCCGCAAAACCCCTAACTTCTTTAACTTGGTCTTTGTAGAGACCGGAGGCTTGCATCAGTCTTCGGGCGGCATTGGCACGGTCGGTTGATAGTTCCCAATTGCTGTAATCTTTGCTACCCCCAAAGGCGGCATCAGTATGTCCTTCAATAACAATATGGTTGTTTAAATTTCCCAGTTCTTTGGCGATAGTGATCAATATTACGGCGCTTTTGCGAAGCAGTTTGGCTGAGCCGGGTTCAAAAAATGCGGGAGAATTTTTTGATTCGTTTAAGATTATTCTTAAGCCTTCCGATGTCAGCTGGAATTTTACGTTCTTTTTCAATCTTTGGAAGGCTTTTTTTTTGTCCAGTTCTTTAAGAATTTTTTTGGCGGTTAAGGTCAGCTCTTTTCTTTCTTTATCTGATTTTCCCATCCCTTTTTTTTCTTGATGGGATTTCATTCCTATGGTAGAACCGGTGGCTTTAATGGGTGAAGTGCCTCCTTTGAGGACACCCGCTTTCCCTTCGGATTGGTATTTTCCCGGGTCACGGAAATAACCGGCAACAGCTTCTCTGACTTCGGCTTTTTGCCCTACCAACCACATCACCAAAAAAAAAGCCATCATGGCGGTCATAAAATCGGCAAAAGCGACTTTCCAGGCTCCTCCGTGATGTCCGCTATGGCCACCTTTTTTCCTCTTTATGATAATAGGTTGTTCTTTGTTCTCTACCACCTAAAATTATCTCCTTTTGGCTTCGTTACAAGCATTCTCCAATTCCGTAAAACCGGGTCGAACTTCAGCAGCAAGAGTACGACGAGCAAATTCAACCGAGATAACACCGGCAACTCCTTTGTTGAAAGAAAGAAGGGCGTGTTTCATACAACTGACATATTGAATATCTTCTTTTACACGATGGTCTAAACTTTTTGCTATGGGACCGACAAAGCCGTAGCAACCTAAAATACCCAAGAAGGTACCGACAAGAGCGGAAGCGATATGATGTCCGATTTCTTTGGGAGAGCCATCGATGGCCGCCATGGTGATTACCACTCCCAAAACGGCGGCAACGATACCTAAACCGGGCAAAGAGTCAGCGACCGTTCCCAAAGCCAGAGAAGGTTGCATCTCTTCTTCTTTCGTGGTTTCAATGTCGTTATCCATAAGGTCTTCCAAGTCATAAGGCTGTACTGCACCGGAAATAATGACTCTCATCGTATCTGCGAAAAAATCAACCGCGTGGTGATTTTTCAAAAATTTGGGATAGCGTTTGAATATTTCACTTTCATGAGGATGTTCGACATGATTTTCTAAACCGATCAAACCGTCTTTACGCGCCACATTAAATATTTCAAACATCATTACTAAGAGGTCAATATAATCTTTCTTGGTATATCCTCCGCTTAAAACACCTTTTAATTGTTTGATAATATTTTTAATAACAGGCAAAGGTGTTGAAATTAAAAGAGCACCAAAGGCAGCTCCCCCGATTATCAGCAATTCCATGGGCTGTTTTAAGGCTAATAGTTCGCCCCCTTCAAGGACAAAACCTGTTAATATTCCTCCCAAAACTATGGCCGCACCTATAAAAATAAACATGTTATTCTTTCAAAATTATTAGTCTTAACAGTTTTCTACATTGTTATATATTTCGTCATTTTGCCTTAAATCTGAATGGTTTTGAATTGTATATCATTTTTTTTGTTTAAAAATCAAACAAAGGTTATAAATACAAAATATAAATCGCAATCTTTTTGGACTTGAGATAGAATTTTGCTTAAGCTTAAAGAGAAAAACAGGTCAAAAATATCTTGTCCTTTTTATTTTAATCCTTTACCTTCTCTCCTATTATATTTTTATATTTGCAACCTATGATTTGTTATGGTGAATAAAGTGCGTTTCTTATCCCAAAAAAGATTTTTCCTTATATTTATTATTATTGCTGTTTATCTTCTCTATAGTCTTGCTTTTGCCGCCGGTAGCGAGGGTGTTTCGGGGGGAACCGATGAGAGCCATGGCGGGCCGGTGGAAATCGTCTTATTGGAATTAATTGTCATTCTTCTTACCGCTAAACTCGGGGGTGATTTATTCGAGCGTTTTAAACAACCGGCGGTATTGGGTGAGCTGGTCTTTGGAATGGTTATCGGAAATTTGAACCTTTTGGGTTTTAACGGCTTTGAAGTTTTCAAAACCGATGTTACCTTGGAAATTTTAGCGGAGTTGGGGGTTATTATTCTTTTGTTTGAAGTCGGCTTGGAATCATCGGTAAAAGAGATGATGAAAGTCGGCTTGGAATCTTTTATGGTGGCTGTCTTTGGGGTTATTGCCCCCTTTTTCTTGGGCTGGTGGGTAAGCGCTATGTTTTTGCCCCAAGAATCTATTTATGTCCATATTTTTATCGGCGCCACCCTAACAGCGACATCGGTGGGTATTACTGCTCGCGTTTTGAAAGATTTGGGGAAACTGAAAACACAGGAAGCCAAAGTTATTCTTGGGGCGGCGGTTATCGATGACATCTTGGGTTTGGTCATATTGGCCGTGGTAACGGGAATTATATCGGCGGTTGAGACCGGTCAGGGAGGTATTAGTTCTCTGGGGGTGCTCTGGATAATCGCGAAAGCGGTACTTTTTATCGTGGGAGCGGTGGTGATAGGGGGATTTGTTCTTCCGCATTATTTCAAGTTTGCCGTACACTTGAAAGGAAAAGGTGTCTTTTTATCTTTTTGTCTTTTGGTAGGTTTTTTCCTTTCCTATCTTGCCGGTAAGGTGGGCTTGGCTCCTATTGTCGGTGCTTTTGCGGCGGGGATGATTTTGGAGGAGGTACAATACAAGCAATTTCAAGAGAAAGGGGAACATCCCATTCAGGAGTTGATCGAGCCTATTGCGATATTTATGGTGCCCATATTTTTTGTGCGCATGGGGATGCTGGTGGATTTAACCACCTTTGCCAGAGTGGAAATTTTGGGTTTTGCGCTGGTTTTAACACTGGTTGCCATCATCGGAAAACAAGCCTGCTCGCTGGCGATATTTGATAAAAAGACCGATCGCCTTTCCATCGGTTTGGGAATGATTCCGCGAGGAGAGGTGGGTTTGATTTTTGCCGCTATCGGGTCGAAGATAATTCTTGACGGGGAGTTAATGATTTCTCCCAGCACTTATTCCGCGGTAGTGATTATGGTTATTTTGACTACCCTGGTAACCCCGCCATTTTTGAAAGTTGCTCTTTTGAGAAAAGACAGAAAGAAAAAATAGAGCAAGCGATATCGCAGGGCAGAGCCCGCCGCGGCGGGGTAGCTTGTCGGGCTTTTTTTCACAAAAAAATATTCTATATGTTAGTTTGTTATTAAGTCTGTTGATGAAACTGTCTTATACTATAAAGGTTTAATATTTGTGATAGAAGCTTGACAAAGAAGAAGTGGCATTTATATTATGAAAACAATATCGCGGGGTGGAGCAGTCTGGTAGCTCGTCGGGCTCATAACCCGAAGGTCAGGGGTTCAAATCCCCTCCCCGCTACCAAATACGTTAACCCCCAATATCTTATAAATCCAAACAATACCTATCTTATTATGGGTCACCAGCCCGAAGGTCAAAATGATAGTATCTAATATTATCTAATGGTTTTTCTAGTTTGGGAATCTTTTACTTTGTGACCTTCGGGTTCTATCTGCTTCACCGATAACAACCGCTTATCCTGCAGGTGCAAGACCCATTGCCATTGTGCATCACACAAATTTGTAGACATGCATTCAACAAGCCCGAAGTAGATGGGCCACCCCGCCTTTGAGATACAGGTTTTGGTTGCCGGACTTCCCAATAGTCTCCCACGACTGTCATGCGTTAGCCGTAACTACTTGATTTGGTGTTGGTTGCGTGGATTCTCTCCTATCTGACAAGAAATCACTTGATTACCACTGTCACATCTATATATTTACCCTGATAGTGTGCCAGACTTTTCCGTAGGCCCTCCAAAACTTTAGATTGTCTTCCACAATGTCAATAATGAATGAGCGAGTTGGATTCGCCGGGTGATCCTTCCTGTGGAGGACCGCGAGGTTACGACCAGACTTGTCCCTTCATATCTCAAACGAGAAGATAGAGATTTGTCGGATAGGAACGGATTAATTGGAAGAATATGAAGGAAGCAAAAAAATATGTCCAAAGCTCATGCAAATATGTCGCTGCTGTCTGATCCTCATCGAAACATCGAACCGGTATTCCCGCTTCAAAGCAAATCGCAGTACGTGCTTGGCATAATCGAAGAGTTTGATAACAACCACTTACCATATATCGCCGCGTGTGAAGATTTAGGAGTTCGCTACAAGACTCTTGATATCTCAGGTCCTGACTGGATTCAGGTCGTGCGGGACTGTGGATGTGATGCTTTTCTTGTGTGGCCCTCCTTCAAAGTGAGCGTGCAGAAACGCATGTTCGACGAACGATTGAAAATAATGGTTGAAGAGATGCATAAGACCATCTACCCAACCTGCAATGAAGTATGGTTGAATGAGAGCAAATTGCGTATGTCTTATTGGTTGGAAGCCAACAACATTCCACATACTAAGACATGGGTATTCTATTCCCACGAACAAGCGCTTAGATTTGCTAAAAATGCTGACTTGCCGCTCGTGGTAAAGCACGACATGGGTTCCAGAAGCGCGGGCGTTGAGATCCTTCACAACCGCACTGAACTTATCCAATATGTCAATGATCGTTTCGGAAAAGGGCTCGTATGCAAAGGAGCTGATAGCCGGGATAACGAATGGGGTAACGTCCTGTTTCAGGAATTCCTCCCGGATGTAGCCGAGTGGCGAATGATTCGAATTGGCAAATCATATTTCGGACATCAGAAACTTACAGATGGGACATTTCATAGTGGTTCCGGAAAAGTGGGATGGTATAATCCTCCTATAGAACTGTTGGACTTTATTCGCGAATTAACGGACAATGCCGGATACACAGCGATCAATGTGGACATCTTTGAGACTCCTGATGGACATTTTGTCGTTAATGAGATTCAGTCGCACTTTGCTGCCTTCATAGAGTCTCAAATGTATATCGACGGCAAGCCGGGTCGATATTTATATGACTATTCCTTACGAGAATGGCGATTTGAAGAAGGAGTTTTTTGCCGGAACAGTTGCTGCGATCTGCGGGTAAAGGAACTTCTCTATCAACTTGATAGAGCGGCTTCCCAATCATCGCTACATGATGTAGGGAAACTCACACGCAAAAATGCAATTAATTTTTGATTCATAGAACAGGAAAAATATTGAAAATCACAATTATTGGTGCCGGAAACGCAGGCTTGTCGCATGCCGCTATGATAACCAAACAAGGTCATCAGGTTACGATTTTAAAAACAACTCATCTGATGTACGAAGACTCCTTTGATGTATTAATACAGAAAAGACAAATAGAATACGAGAAGGACGGCAAAACCGGTGTTGTCAGCATCGAGAGTGCAACGCGGGATATTCCGGAAGCCGTTTCTCAAGCGGATGTAATCTTTGTTTTAACACAAAGTGTTGCCCACGAAAAACTCTCTGAACTGATTTCGCCCCATTTGCGGAGCGGACAGATTTTGCTTGTCTCGCCGGGTTATGCCGGAAGTTTCTATTTTGCAACAAAATGTAAGGGAAAAGGCGTTGTGTTTGCCGAAGGTGAATCAATATCCTTTGATTCCCGAATTATCGCACCGGGTAAGGTAAATATTTGTTTTGAAAATATCCGGAACCCTATCGGAATTTTCCCGTCTGAAAAAACTGATGAGACGTTGAAGATTTTACAGAAAATTATTCCCAGGTTTACTGCCCGACAGAATGTGCTGGAATCAGCTTTTCACAATCCAAACCTTATCGTTCATACTGTAGGAACAATAATGTCAGTTGCTCGAATTGAACACAGTAAGGGCGATTTTTGGATGTATCGCGAGTCCTTTACACCTACAATCATGAAAATGGTTGGTGAATTGGATGCTGAAAAAATGGCGATACTGAAATATTTTGAATTACCTACTCAGAGTTTCGCAGAATCATTCCAGTTCCGAACTTATGATGATCTCAGTGCGGATCCATTGGAAGCTCTTCGCCACTACGCTGAATTCGGATCACCTAAGGGACCTGTTGATGCGCAAACTCGCTATATCACCGAGGATGTTCCGATGGGTCTGTGCTTCATGTCTTCAATTGGAAAAAAGGCAAATATCCCCACTCCTGTATGCGATGCACTAATCTCTATCGCATCCGCGATGCATCAAAAAGATTACTACGCAGAGGGAAGAACACTTGGTCAACTTGGCATTGACCACTATTCTGTTGGCGAACTGAAAAGAATCCTCAAGATTGGTTTTCAGTACGATACCGTATCTAATACATAGTACCAGTTGTCAATAAAGAGGAAAACCTATCCCAACATAGACATACACCTCTTTCTAACAGTTTTCTAACAAAAAGGTCGCACCATAAGGATGTCCGTGCGGTTCAAATCCCCTCCCCCCTACCAAAATCAAATAACAATTATATTTCTAAAGGGGAAAGAAAACCTACCGCAAGCGGATAGGTCGATAGGCCCCTTGGTGGTACGAGGCTTTTAAACTATGAAAACTATTTATCTATTTCTTTTAAAATACGATTTATACAGCTGTTTAGATATTTTTTGACCTCATATTCCCAAATTCTAA
>JAADHM010000017.1 GCA_013151855.1 FCB group bacterium
TTTCATTAATAATATCCTGTTCTTCCTTATTGAATTTACCGGAATCTTTTTCGGATTCGATAACCTCCAGCCAACCCATTAGAGAAGATATGGGTGTTCCCAATTGATGGGCTGTTTCTTTAGCCATGCCCACCCAAATATGGCGTTCTTCACTTTTGCGGATATTCTGATAACCTATCATAGCCACAATCATAAAAGCGATGATAATACCTATTTCCACAAAGGGCATGACCTCCAACTGATCAATAGCTTTGGTGTCACCATAACAAAAATAATTAATAAAACTATTCCCTTCGTTGGAGAAGACAAGATGAAATTCGCCGTTTTGTTTAATCATTTTTTCAGCCATTTTTTTCAGAAGCTTTAGAGTCTGTTGGGTAGTATCACCAACCGGTATCCCTTCAATATTACGCCAATGAATAGGTTGTCTGTTTTCATTCAAAACAATAATAGGAAAATTGGCTTTTACGATAAACTCGTCAAAAATAAACTGAAGTTCATTTCCTGACATATTGGAATTGGCGGCTAATTGCCATATACGAACATATTTTTCTACCTGAGAGCGAGTATCTTTTTTCAGTTTATCGATAACATTAAAAGTGTACCAGATAAAGACCACCGATATAATTATGACTCCGCTTAAGAGAAAAATTTTAAAAATAGTAGATTTCCCGATATACAAAGCATCAGTTAGGCTATGTGACTTTGAATATTTTTCAGGCATTAGCTAATTCTTTCCCAACCATCCATATATGGTTTCAAAACTTTCGGAATGGATATGGTTCCGTCTTCATTTTGGTAATTTTCCAAAATAGCCGGAATTAAACGCGCCAACGCCACCCCGGAACCGTTGAGAGTATGGGGATATTTTACTTTTTTATCTTCATCGCGGAAACGACAATTCATTCTCCGCGCCTGAAAATCCTCAAAATTCGATACCGATGAAATCTCCAGATACTTTTCCATACCGGCAGACCATATTTCCAAATCATAACATTTCGCGGCGGCGAAAGAAAGATCACCGCTGGCTAAAGTGACAACGCGATAAGGAATGTTAAGATTTTGTATAATTTTTTCCGCCTCTTGAACGAGCGTTTCTAATTCATGGTAGGAATCTTCGGGTCGTACTATTTTTACCATTTCGACTTTATCAAACTGATGCACTCTTATCATTCCGCGCGTATCTTTTCCGGCGGCACCGGCTTCGCGACGGAAACAAGGCGAATATCCCACCATATAAATAGGCAGTTCCTTATAATCAATTATCTGTTGTTTATAAGTATTCGTTAGGGAAACTTCCGCAGTGGGTATAAGATACATATTGTCATCTTCCGTTTTGTACATATCCTCTGCCATCTTGGGGAGTTGACCGGTACCGAACATGGTGTTTTCCGTAACGATAAAAGGGGCGGCAATCTCGACAAAACCTTCTTTGGTGTGGATATCAAGCATATAGTTAATCAAAGCACGTTCCAAGCGCGCCCCTAATCCTTTGAGCAAGTAAAACCCCGAGCCGGATAATTTCGCCGCCGCTTCCAAGTCGAGAATCCCTAATTTTTTACCGATTTCCCAGTGAGGCAGTACCTTAAAATCCTTTTGGGTAACTTCCCCCCATTGGCGCACGACGACATTGGCACTTTCATCCTTCCCCACCGGAACCGATTCATGCGGTAGATTGGGAATCCACTTTAAAAGCTCGTTTAATTCGTTTTCAACATTTTTTAACCGTTCGTCCCCAGCGGCAATTTTTTCGCCGGTTTGACGCATGGCTAAAATATCTTCTTCGGCGGACTCACCGGCTCTTTTCTTTTTGGCAATTTCACCGGATACTTGGTTCCGCTTTGCTTTTAATTTCTCAACTTCTCTGATAATCTCTCGACGACGGTTGTCGAGTTTAATAACTTTATCTATATTAACATTATTATATTTTTTGGCGATACCTTTTTTAACTGTTTCCGGGTTTTCGCGGATAAATTTTATATCAAGCATAAATATCCTCTCTCTTATATATTACAATTATTATAACTATGTTTATAATTATAAGTTAAGGATAAGATTAAGTCAATTATAACCATTTAGCCGCATTAAACAGGGAAAGTTCTTAATTTTAGCTATTATACCTATTTTCAATAAATTTGAAAAATATAAATATATTTCTTGCCTTTTTATCAAATATTTATACATTACTTTTTTTCAGGAGATGAAATAAATATGGCTAAAGTTTGTGAAATATGCGGGAAGAAACCAATTACCGGTAATAATGTGTCCCATGCTCATAACATTACCAAGCGACGTTTTCTACCCAATTTACAGAAAGTTCGCGTGGTGATTGATGGTACCCCCAAAAGAATCACTGTTTGCACTTCTTGTCTGAAAGCCGGTAAGGTCACTAAAAATATTCGGGTGAAAAAACAAAGACCAAACCCGATTCCCTAAAATTTTTCATTGATATTTATCACAAGTAATATGAAAAAACCGCCTTCAATGCGGTTTTTTTATTTGGTATCGGCAATTGAAAAACCTACTCCTCTTTTTTCGAACCTATCGATTTTTATAAAAAACCGCCGGGAGGAGCGATACCCGGCGGTCAGCACAATGGCTATCCAATAGCACGAAGGGAGGTGATTCAAACCCTAATTTCCATTGATTAAACCCAGAACCGCATTAGAACTGAGAGCAAGATGACTCATCAAAGATAATCCGGCTTTAAATTTTATTTGCTCCGCTAAAAAGGTTGAAAATTCCAAAGCAAAATCGGTGTCATACAGATTTGACTCCGCCGCTTGCAGATTTTGACGAGTGATTTCCAGAGATGAAATATGAGCTTGCAACTCATTTTGTTGGGTGGCTCCGATATCGGTTTGGATATTATCAACTTCAGAAATTGCGCTGTCAATTTTATCAATAGATGCCTGCGCTGTTTCCGCAGAAGATAAATCAATACCATCCAGTTTGCTTACATTAGCCAAAGCACCATCGGAACCATCAAGCAATTTTACATTATTATAAGTGGCATTATCAATGGCGGTATTATAATAAGAAACGATATTGTTGGCTTCATCGACATACGCCTGTTGAACGTCAGGGTTGTTACCCCCTTCATTTGCCGCCGCTACCGCTGAACTACGCAGGTCATTCAAATAGGTACGCAGTTCACTTATAGACGATGAGGCGGTGCTATATTTTCCAATTAATGCCGAGCTGTTTTCAATCTCTTGACTCAAAGACGCTATTTGGGACCGTAGCTGTTCCGAAATGACCAAATCCGCCGGACCATCAGCGGCAGAATTAATTTTGTAACCCGACGATAATTTGGTTAAAGCGGAATACATATTCGTATATGCTTGAGAGATATAATTAGTCAAACTTGAGCTGATTGAATCGTTGTAAATAACAAAACTCATAATTTCCTCCCTCCTTAAAATATTAAGGTTCTACCTCATTCTATTACTGCATACGACGTGCCACCGGGAGTAATTTCTATTTTACCGTCTAACAATACGTTAAGAGAGGAAGATGATTTGTTTTCGATTTTATATCACAAAAAATATGGGATTTCTCCCATAATAGTAGGAATTACTGATAAAAAGTTTTATATCCACAAAAAAGTCGTTATTAAAATAATATACCGCCGGTAGGGTAGTTTGACCGGCGGTACTGTGGAGGAACCAAATTAGAGCTTATTTTATGCTCATTTATTGAATGTTTTTCGTTATCTATTTATTTCTCATCTATTTGTTTTCATCCAACCTTCTTATATATGCCGGAATAGTTCTATCTTCTTCGGAAAAAAGAGGCACGCGACTGCGATAGCTGCTACTGTTAAGCTCGGAAGTATTACTAACATTTCTCTCAAAAGTCTGTTCTTTAAATGTTGCTTGAGAGCGCATTGCTACTTGAGCAGGTTCGACAACTTCCGGTTCCGGTTTAGGAGCAATCACTACTTGCTCCGGGAATAAAGAGATTGGTTTACCGGGGGTGGTGTGAGCAATTTTTTCTTCCACTTGGGACGAATCTTTTGCTTCTTTATTAAACCCGGTAGCAATAACGGTAACTCTCATTTGATCATTCATGGTCGGGTCAATAACGGCACCAAAGATTATATTGGCATCATCCCCAGCGGCTTCATAAATAAGGGAAGTCGCCGTATTGACATCGAATAGCGACATATCTTCACCGCCGGTTACATTGATAAGCACCCCTCTGGCACCACTGATAGAAACGCTTTCCAATAGCGGTGACGAAATAGCCGACTGGGCGGCATCAATAGCTTTTTCTTCTCCTTCGCCAAAACCGGTACCCATCAAAGCATCGCCACGTTCCAGCATAACCGTGCGGACATCGGCAAAATCACAATTGATTAAACCGGGAATGGTAATCAAATCGGAAATACCTTTGGTCGCTTGATAAAGGACATCATCAGCCGTTGCGAAAGCATCTTTCAAAGTAGTATTCCTGTCAACAATTTCGAGAAGCCGTTCATTGGGGATGGTTATCAAAGTATCGACCTTGGTTCTCAATTCCTGTAAACCTTCCTCGGCACGGGTGATTCTTTTGCGCCCTTCAAAATTAAAAGGTTTGGTAACGATGGCAACCGTAAGAGCTCCCGCCGCTTTGGCAATTTCCGCCACCGCCGGAGCGGCGCCGGTACCGGTACCACCCCCCATACCGGCGGTAATAAAGACCAAATTGGGGTTGCCGATTGCCTGTACCACATCGGCACGATTTTCTTCAATAGCTTTTTTCCCCACTTCGGGATTAGCACCGGCACCCAAACCGTTGGTCATTTCGCGCCCCACTTGAACTTTGATTTCCGCTTGGTTTTGTTCCAAAACTTGAGCATCGGTATTGATCGCGATAAACTCCACGCCTTTTAACTTGGCATCAATCATACGATTGAGAGCGTTACCGCCGCCGCCGCCAACGCCCACTACTTTAATGTTGGCATAGCTGATAAAGTCTTCAGCGAAATCAAATTTGTGCTTGTTTGGTGTCATGATAAGTTCCTCCTAAATATTTTTAAAATTGTTTTGTTATCCAATTTTCAAATCTTTTTAAAAAACTTTTTAAACCACCTTTTTTATTTCCCTTAACGGACTCATTTTGAAAACTGTAATAAAGAAGCCCATGACTGGTGGCATAACGAATATTGTTCAATTCTTCCGGTATATGTTCAATTTTGTCGATTTGACCCATGCGAACCGGCATATCAAAAATTTGCTCTGCCAATTCAACCGTTCCCGACAAAAGAGAGCCTCCCCCCGCCAAAACAACTCCTGCCGCCGGCATTTCCGAAATACCGGCTTTTTTTATCTCCCGCGCCACCAGAGAGAAGATTTCTTCCATCCGCGGTTCTATAATGGAAGCTAACACATTTCGAGACACTTCTTTTTCCGGTCGATTAATAGCCGTGGAAAAACGAATCATTTCCTCGGGATCAACCATCGCCGCCATAGCCGCTCCGTGAGCGATTTTTAAAGTTTCCGCTTGGTCAACCGAGGTGCGCAAACCGATAGCGATATCATTGGTAACATTTTTACCCCCCAGAGACACCACGGCCGTATGTCTGATAGCACCGTTATAAAAAACCGAGATATTGGTTATCCCTCCGCCAATATCAACAACAATAATACCATCATCGGTCTCTTCTTCGGACAATAAAATTTCCGACAAAGCCAAGGACTCCAAAACCATGTGATCGATATCAAGGTTGCATCTCTCCAGAGCACGATACAAATTTTTTGCCGAGGTCACCGAAGCCGTAACGATATGAGCTTCGACTTCCAAACGCACCCCAGACATGCCAACAGGGTCTTTGATACTGTTTTGTTCGTCCACGGAGAACTCCTGAGGAATCACATGGATAATTTCGCGATCGACAGGTATGGCAATGGCTCGCGCCGCATTAATCGCTTTGTTAACATCCTGAGGAGTGATTTCATTATCGGAACGCCCTACGGCAACGACGCCGTGACTATTGAGGGAACGAATATGTTCCCCGGCAATTCCCACCGTAACCCTATCAATCTCCGTTCCGGAAACCAATTGAGCATCATCGACCGCTTTCCTTATCGATTTTACGGTCTTTTCCATATTAACCACCACTCCCCGTCGCAAACCATCGGTTTTAGCCTGACCGTGCCCGATAATATAAATTTTCCCTTCCTCGTCCATTTCCGCTACCAGACATACTATCTTGGTAGTACCGATATCCAAAGAGGCTAAGATATTCTCCCGACTCATCTTATGCTTTCCTCTGGGAACAGATAATCATTTTGTTATATCGCAAATCAATTGTCTTTACTTTTTTTAAATCCGGCGCAAAGCGAGTTATAAAGTCGATAAACTTATTTATATTTTGTAAGAAATTCTCAGTGCGCATTTTTAATTGAAATGACAAACCAGCGATGGTTACTTTTAACAAATCACGCGGTCCGAATTTGATTTCTTCAATCAAGCGATAAAAATCCAAATTGGAACGTCTTAATTCTTCTAATTGTCGGATAATCACTTTCACTCTCACGTCTTGGGAATATCGATAGAGCTTACCGACCGAAACCGAAGTTAAGACCGGATACTCCCAATCAATATCCAAACCATTGAGGGGAATAATGAGAGCATCTTTGTTGAGTCCGTATAAGTTCCCCGATTTTTGATCGAGCACCAAACAAATCGGTTGAAAATTATTGGTCTTAATATTCAAACGATGAAAAAGGTCGTAAGATATATCAACCTTGAATATATTTTTTTTACCGATTAATGCTTGCGCGATGCTATCCAAGGGTTGTTTTAAAAGAGAACGTTGAGGACTGAAGCCAAAACGATGCTGCCAGTTATCTATGTTTTTATTATTAAAAGTAACGTTTTGAAGACGGCAGGCATCGGTATAATTAACCACTCCCGCTAAAGTTATTCCCATAACAATCACCGCTAACAAAATCAATTTTATTCTTTTAGATAACAGCATCAGTTTTTTTCCTTCAAAGCATCCTTTATATCATCTTTTATATAAGTGATAGAACCGGCGCCCATAGTGATGATCAAATCACCTCTTTGGGCGATGCTTTTTACTTTTTCCACCGCATTTGCTTTGACACCGACATATTCAAAATTCTTCAATCCCATTTTTTGAGCTTCATCCAAGATAATTTTTGATGTTATATTTTTTATGGGAGCTTCTCGAGCGGGGAAAATATCCGTTAACAGACAAACATCAGCCAATGACAGAGCTTGTGCGAATTCTTTTTTGAAATCCCTGGTGCGACTGTAAAGATGCGGTTGGAAGACGACTATCAGACGGCGGTCATATACTTTTTTGGCTGTCTCCAAAGTTACTTTAATCTCCGAAGGATGGTGAGCATAATCATCGACCAATAAAATACCGTTAACCTCGCCGATAATTTCAAATCTGCGACTTACCCCTCCAAAAGCATGCAATCCTTCGGCGATATTGACAAAAGGAACTTCCAAGTCATAGCAAGTGGCAATTGCCGCCAAGGCATTGGCAATATTGAATTTGCCCGGCACTTTCAGCATAATTTCTCCCAACAGATTTTCTTGATGATAAACGGAGAAAGTGGTTTGCCCCGCTTTCAAATCAATATCCACCGCCCGAAAATCAGCATCGGCGGAAAAACCAAAAGTTTTAACGGGTCGAGCAATCAAGGGTTTTAATTTGATAAGGTGTTCGTTATCGGCAGAGATAATTACCGCCCCATAAAAAGGAACGCGATTCATATAAGTTAAAAAGGAATTAATCAAATCCTCCATATCATCATAGCAATCAAGATGGTCGGCTTCTGGTCACCACCGCTACGGAAGGAAACATAGATAAAAAAGAACGGTCATATTCATCCGCTTCCGCCACCAAATAATCACCACCGCCCAAAGCGGCACCGGTACCGAGTTCCGTCACCACTCCTCCCACAATCAAAGTGGGTTGATAATTCGCCTGCTGTAAGATGTTGCCAATCATCGAAGTTGTGGTCGTTTTGCCATGTGTTCCCGAGACACCGATAGAGAATTTAAGCCGCATCAATTCACCCAACATTTCGGCGCGCTTAATAACGGGGATACCGCGACGACGGGCTTCGATTACTTCCGGATTGTCATCACTAATGGCGGAAGAGATAACCACCACATCCGCATCATGTAAATTGGTACCATCGTGTTTATCGAAAATGGTGACCCCCAGATGTTGCAAATAATCAGTCACTTTACTGGAGGAACAATCGGAACCCTTTATCTGAAATCCGAGGTTGTACAGAATCTCAGCGATTCCGGACATACCGGCACCACCGATACCCACAAAATATAATTTTCTAATTTTTCCAAACATTATCTTATCTCTTTTAAAAGATTTAACAGGTTGCTGTAAATTCACATCAAGAGGCAAATTCAAACTCCTATCCGGTGTATCGATTCAATTTTTTTGATAACATCTTCGGCAATAATATCTACCGCTTTCTTTTTATTGGCTGTTTCCTTTTTAATCGCTTCTTTCATTAACGCATATTGGTCAGATTCCAATAACTCAAGCGCTTCGTTGAGAAGGTTTACTTGGGGCAAATCTTTTTCTTCAATCATAACGGCCATTTTTCGCGCCACATAATCCTGAGCGTTCTTTTTCTGATGATTTCCCGCCGCATAAGGGTAAGGGATTAATATCGAGGGCAACCCGCATACCGTTATTTCCGCAAGCGTTAAGGCTCCCGCTCGGGCAATCACCATATCTGCGGAAGCATAAGCCATCTCCATATTTTGCAAAAAGGGGAAAAGGGCACAGTTAGAAACCTTCGCTCCTGCCATCTTTGTAACCTCCTTGTAATCCCTTTTCCCCGTTTGCCATAAAAGCTGATATTTATCACCCAATAAATCTTTCTCCAAACTTTTCAATATCGCTTCGTTAAGAGCATGAGCTCCTTGGCTACCGCCCAAGATAAGAATGGTCTTTCTGTGGGGGTCCAATCCAAATTTTTCCAGAGCTTTTGAACGCTCTCCGTTGGTAATGGTAGTTCTGACCGGATTACCGCTAACAATTATTTCCGCCTTGGTCTTCAAATATTTCTTGGCAACTTCAAACCCAAGATAAATGGTGTCGGCTTGGGGAGCTAACTGGCGCGTGGTAACGCCCGGGTATGAATTTTGCTCCTGAAGTAAGGTGGTGATATTTTTCCACGAAGCTACTTTCAACACCGGCCAACAGACATAACCTCCGGTACCAAAAACGATATCGGGACGGAAACGATTAAGCAACAGCACCGCTTTGATAAGAGCGCCGATAACGACAAAGGGAACCAAAAGATTTCTGAAAGTAAAGGTACGAGCAATACCACGCATATTAATTAAATGAAGAGGATATCCCAAACGCTCTTTCATACGGTATTCTATTCCTCGTTTGGTACCGACAAAAATTATCTCGGTTTTCATTTTGTTATGCGACAACTCCCGCACCCGATTGGCAATGGCAAGAGCCGGGAACAAATGACCACCGGTTCCCCCACCGGCAAAAATTATCCGCGCCACGTTATCAGCAATCATACTCTCACCATCCTTTTGGACAAATTTAAAAGCACGGCGACAGCGCCGCTGGAAATTAAAAGCGAGGAACCGCCATAAGACAAAAACGGCAAAGGAAGCCCCGTAACAGGAAGCAACGCGGTAACCACTCCGATGTTAATAGCGATATTTACAAACAGAGATAAAGTCATGCCACCGGCTAAAAGATATCCGAAACGATCCGGTTGTGCGGAGGCAATTTTCAATCCCCGCCATAAAATAATAAAGAATAAAGCCAATATAATCATAAGTCCAAGGAGCCCCAATTCTTCTCCGGTAGCGGCAAAAATAAAATCGGTATGAGGATAAGGAAGGAAAAATAATTTTTGACGACCCTCTCCCAAACCGACCCCGAAAATTCCTCCCGAGCCGAGCGTTAAAGCCGCTTGCTTTACTTGATAACTACCATGAAGGGGATTGACAACCGAAGCCAAATAATCAATAATCCGTGACTTTTTATAGCCTAACCCGAAAACTACAAAAGTTGCCACACTTACTAACGGGACAAACCCCATTAATAGATGTTTCATTTTAGCCCCGGCTAAGAAAAACATCCCCAAAACAGTGACAAAGATAACTATCGTAGTGCCCAGGTCGGGTTCCAATAAAATTAAAAATAAACCGATACCAATCAACGGTAAATAAGGGAAAAGTATTTGCTTCAAATCGGCCATGTTCCGCTTGGGATTGGATAATGAAAAAGACAAGTAAACAATGACAATAAACTTAAATAACTCCGACGGTTGGATATTAAAAAGACCAAACATCAACCAACGGTGCGAACCATTCCGTGCCGGCATCAAAAAGACCAATAACAACATCGCCAGCGTCAACAACAACAAGGGGGCCGAATAAACCGACAACCGTTGCAGATTCAATTTAATGATAATAAAAATAGTCAGCGCGGACAATAAAGCCCAAAACAACTGGTGTTTTAAAAAGAAAAGATGTGAGCCGAAGCGGCTTTCCGCAATCATGGAAGAGGTAGAGTAAACCATTACCAATCCTATGACCATAATTATTACATACACCCACAAGAGGGTATCATCGATTTTTTTATTTTTTCGAGAGCGTTTCATTTTCATTGGTCTTATTTTTTAATTTTGCCACCGCCGCTTTAAAAACGCGTCCGCGATGTTCAAAGTTTTCAAACATATCAAAACTGGCACAACCCGGTGAAAGTAAAATCGTCTCTCCCGGAATGGCTTGTTCAAAAGTTATCCGCACCGCATCTTCCAAAGAGTCGGCAAACTCCACCGGAAATGACTGCCCGAAAGAATCAAATATTTTATCTTTAGCTTCACCGATTGCCACCACTCCTTTTATTTTTCCCTTTCCATATTTTATGATAGGAGAAAAATCAGCTCCCTTATCCCGCCCCCCGGTAATGAGATATAAAGGAGTCTTGACCGACCTCAAAGCGAAACAAACAGCATCGACATTAGTCGCTTTGGAATCGTTGATAAAATTGATTCCAGCCACGGTCCCGGCATTCTCCATCCGATGTTCCACTCCCGAAAAATGTTTCAGCACTTTAGCGAGGGTGTCCGCTTTTACATCACACGACAAAGATGCCGTGACCGCCGCCGCGGCATTTTGAAGGTTATGAGGACCGGGGATAAGAATTTCGGCAGTATCTATTATGGAAAACTCGTGAGCATCCTTTCTCCCCCAAAGAAAATTATCGCGAACAAAAGCAACCGCGGTCGTCGAATCGTTGGTGGTAAAATAAGAGATCCGAGCATCGGTCGCTATCGTATCGGAAGTCAACACCTTATCATCCAAGTTAAGAATCAAAGTTTGCTTTGCTGTTTGGTTTTCCGCAATACGATACTTTGCCTTTTTATAATTTTCAAAACTACCGTGACGGTCAAGATGGTCGGGAGTTATATTTAATATCATCGCTATATCGGGTTGAAAATCGACGATGGTCTCCAATTGAAAATTGGATACCTCCACTACTGCAATCCCGTTTGATGGGACTTTCAAAGCAATTTCACTGAAAGGAAGACCGATATTACCACCCACAAAAGCATCAAAACCGGCCTCGGAAAAAATTTCACCCAATAACGCCGTGGTGGTGGTCTTTCCGTTGGAACCGGTTACCGCCACGATTTTTCCCCGACAAGCCCAAGAAGCAAACTCTATTTCAGAGAAAATCGGAATTCCTTTTTTCTGTGCTTTAACAAGCATCTCGTTGGTGAGCGGAACTCCGGGAGAAACCACAAGATAATCGCAACTAAGTAACTTTTCCGTATGTCCGCCGGTTTCAAAAGGGATATTAACCGCTTTCAAACGGGCGATTTCACTTGTCAGTAATTGAGCCTCTTTAACATCCGAAACAAACGGCTTGCCCATGAAACTATCGGCCAAAAGCGCCGCCGCCACACCGGAACGAGCCATGCCCATTATCCCGATTTGTCTGTCTTTTATCCGTTCTTCAACCGTCATCGTATTTTTAACGTAGCTAAAGTTATTAAAGCAAACAAAGCGCCGATAATCCAAAACCGTACGACAACTTTTGATTCGTGCCATCCGGAAAGTTCAAAATGATGATGAATCGGCGCCATTTTAAAAATTCTCTTTTTCCCGCGGAAACGATAAGAACCCACTTGCAAAATCACCGACAGAGCTTCAATCACGAAAACTCCTCCGACAATGACGAGAAGCAATTCTTTTTTCAGCAAAATGGCAATGACTCCCAACGCTCCCCCCAGAGAAAGAGAACCGGTATCTCCCATAAAGACTTCCGCCGGATGGGTGTTAAACCACAAAAAACCCAAAGCGGAACCGATAGCCGCACCGCAATAAACGGTCAACTCACCGGCACCGGGGAGATATTCTATTTGAAGATATTTGGAAAAATCCAAACGACCGCTTACATAAGCAAGTACCGCAAAAGCGATAAAACATAAACCACTTAAACCGATAGCCAATCCGTCCAGCCCATCGGTAAGATTAACCGCATTCGAAGAACCGGTGATAACAATAATAATGAAAGGGATATATAAAATCCCCAGATTAAGAACATAGTTTTTCAAAAAAGGTATATCGGTAGTACCGTTATAATGATGGGAAGGAATAATATACAAAAGAAAAAGGGCAAAAACCAAACCGATAACAATTTGCCCCATCAGTTTCTTACGTCCTACCATTCCCCGCGGTTGATTTTTAATGACTTTAAGGTAATCATCCATATAACCAATTAAACCCAACCACAAAGTAACCAACAAAACAAGAAGGATATAAAAATTCGATAAATCCGCCCATAGTAAAGTGGGAATAATAATACCGCTAAGAATAATCAATCCTCCCATAGTGGGAGTACCGGCTTTTTTCCGATGAGAGGAAGGTCCTTCTTCGCGAATCTTCTCACTTACATGAAACTTACGCAAAAGACGAATAAAAAACGGCCCCAAAATCAAACAAATAAAGATAGCCGTCACTGTCGCACCCGCGGCTCGAAAGGTGATATAGCGAAACAGATTAAAACCGCTCACATATTTGGTCAGGGGATACAATAAATGATATAACATCAGTCTTTACCCTCTTTTTTATCAAATACCGCCAACACCGCTTCCAGACCTATTCCATGAGAACCTTTGACATAAACAAAATCACCGCTGCGGAGATAATCTTTTGCCCCTCCGGCAGCGCTCTGAGCATCATCAAACAGCATAAATCTTTTATCGTTACTACCTTGCTTAACAGCTTCCTCTTTGATATAACGGGAAAGATGACCGACTAATATCGCTTTATCGAACTTTTGGTTTGCCAGAAACTTTCCGATCTCACGATGATAAAAAACAGCTTTTTCTCCCAACTCGAGCATATCTCCCAAAATAACAATCCTTCGCTTATCGGTTTCTATCTCAAAGAAAGCTTGCAATCCCACTTTAACAGAGGTGGGGTTGGCGTTGTAACAATCAGCGATAAAAGTGATGTTATCTTTTATAAGTCTCTGTCCTCTCATCGGGGCGGTATCCAGAGAAATTTGCCGCGTGTCAAAATCGTTAAAACTGTACCCCAAAGTTCTAAAAGTGGCATAAGCAGCCAAAAGGTTGTATACCTGATACTTGCCTATCAAAGGTAAATTAAACAGATGGTTTTCGATAGTGACTTCAGTTTCTCCAGATTTATTGATATGAAAATTATCGACCTTAAAATCAGCTTCGTTATTAATTCCGAAAGTGATAAAATTACGCTTTGTTTTATAGACTTCTTGCATCAAAATATCATCATCGGCATTGATAATAACCGGTACCGACGAATCCGCCTCATGAACCAGTTGAAACTTAGTGCGGGCAACTTCTTCCACCGAGCCTAAAAATTCAAGATGGGTGGGACCCACATTGGTGATTACGATTAAATCGGGTTTTACCAGTTTTGCCAGCGGTTTCATTTCATCTTTAGTAGAAATGCCCAACTCTAATATTGCTACTTTGGTATCTTGAGCAACGGACAAGAGAGCCAGAGGAATCCCGAACAAATTATTAAAATTCCCCGGAGAACAAAAACTGTTATTTTCTACGGTGCTAATCAAGCGATAGGTAAATTCTTTGGTGGTGGTTTTTCCGTTAGAGCCGGTTATAGCAATAAAATCCGCCGGAAGCTGTTGACGATAGTGATGCGCCAAATCAATCATCGCTTGATGGCTGTTTTTAACGGTAACCACACCAATATTTTGTTCTATTTGATTCAAAAACGGATAATCATATTCAGCGATGACACCGGAAGAACCGTGTTCTATCGCTTGCTTAATATAGTTATGACCATCATACTGAGAGCCTTTGATGGCGATAAAAAGCTGTTGCGGTTCGATAGAACGACTATCAATAGAAACACCGCGAAATTTTCCTTTATCTTCCCTGTCTTGATAAAGTTTTCCGCCGGTTATGGCAGCTAATTCTGGAAAATGCAAACTAATCAAATCTCCTCATCTACCTTTTTGACCGTATAACCCATCGCCGCTAAAACCTTTAACGCTTCTTCTTCATCGCTAAAAGGATGTTTTACACCCTTTACTTCTTGATAGTTTTCCGCCCCTTTACCCGCTAACAAGACGACATCATCCGCTTGGGCTTTTTTCATAATTTTGTCAATCGCTTCCTTGCGGTCGGGATATATTTCATAATTATTGCCCACCAGTCCCGGCTTTATATCTTCTATGATAGCCAAAGGGTCTTCCGCACGGGGATTATCGGAAGTCACCACCACATAATCAGCCTGCGTGGTCGCTACTTGTCCCATCAAAGGACGTTTGCCTTTATCTCTATCTCCCCCGCAACCGAACAATAGAAGCAACCGTCCTTGGGCAATTTCTCTTGCCGAACGACACAAGCGCGCAATAGCATCCGGCGTGTGAGCATAATCGACATACACGGCAAAAGGTTGTCCCACATTGAGGTAATTAAATCTTCCCGATACGGCTTGAGCTTTTTCCAAACCGACAACGACACTATCCAAATCCGCTCCGCAGGCAAGCCCGCCGGCAGCGGCGGCAACGGCATTAATTAAATTAAAACGTCCCGCCAGTTTAATGGATATGGTTCTCTTACCCATCGGGGTCATTAAATCAAAAGTCGTCCCCTCGGGTTTAATTTCATAATTTTGGCAGTAAACATCGGCTTGGTTATCACTTAAAGAATAGGTCATATAAGAAGCATCCAATTCTTGTAAAAGAGATTGAAACTCGGGAACATCGAGATTTATCACCAAATAACTCAACTCACCCTTAAGTCTTTTTGCCAGCAATGCCTTAGCTTTGAAATATTCATCCATCGTTCTATGAAAATCCAAATGGTCGCGAGTTAAATTGGTATACACAGCTACTCGAAAATCAATATTATCTACCCGATGTAAAACAAGAGCATGCGAAGACACTTCAATAACGGCATTAACACAAAAGTTTTTGCGCATTAAAAATAGCAACCGTTGTAAATCCAACGCTTCGGGAGTGGTGCGTTCGGCATCAAACACTTCCCGTCCGGTGTCATAGATTTGCGAAGTCACCAGACCGGTTATTTTATTGCGCGTTTCAAGAATATTTTTCATCAAATAACAAGTGGTTGTCTTACCGTTGGTACCGGTAACACCACAGGCTTTTATTTTTAATCCGGGGAAACCATAAAATTTCGCCGCTACATCTGCCATCGCTTTGCGCACATTGACAACCGTAACATGGTTTTCTATATCGGGGCATTCTTTTCTTTCCCCCATAACGGCAACGGCGCCGTTTTCTTTGGCCTGCTTGACAAAATCATACCCGTCTCGTTTATAACCGTTTACGGCGATAAACAGAGAATTTTTCCTGAGCATGCGGGAGTCGTACTCGATATTCTCTATCTCGATATTAGGGTCGCCTGTTAATTTGGCGTCTTCCACCCCTGTTATTAACTCCTTTAACTTAATAATATCCTCCTAAATCGGCTGGCATTTTAAACGACAGATAGTTTGAGGTTTGATAAATTCACCCGGTCGGATAGACTGTTTCACTACCCTGCCGCTACCATTTATAGTAAATTTAAGGCTGGCAAGTTTCAGAAAAGCCAACCCTTTTCTTATGGAAAAACCGGTTAAATCAGCCATTTTTAAATACTTTTCCGACGGATTTTTAACCGCTACCAAAATTTCATCGCTTTTGAAAATCAACCTATCCGCCGACGGAAATTGCCAGATAACGATACCGCTATCGTTATTGCTTCTGAGTTCAAGCCCTTTTTTTTCTGTTAATGCTTTCGCTTGGGTATAACTATGTCCGACAAGATCGGGAACAACCACGGTACTGTCAAATTTGTCTCTTTTTTCCGTAAGCATTCTATCCGGGATGACAAAAAGGTCCGGGTTTATCATCACATACCGTTCGGCAATCTTTCTAAAGATAGGTCCTGCTGTCCAACCGCCATAATGAATCGGTTGGGGCGCTTCAAGAATTACAATACCGGCTACCAACGGTTTTTCATAAGGGAAAAAACCGGCGAAACTGGCCATATAACGGCTACGATAATAGCCTCGATGAGAAGGTTTGGGGATTTGTGCCGTACCGGTCTTCCCGGCAATAGAAACAACGGAAGAATTAACCGCCTCGGCTGTCCCCCTCTCGACAACTCCTCGTAATATGGCAACGAGTGTATCAGCCGAGGCTTTTTTCATAACCCGTGAAATTACTTGCGACTTAAAACTTTTCACCACTTGGCCTTTATTATCCACATAACCGAAAACTATTCCGGGACGATAAAGATTTCCTCCGTTGGCGATAGCGGCAAAACAGACAGCCATTTGTAAAGGCGTAACCGCCACGGAGTGTCCCATAGCCAAAGAAGCCACGCGATAATCCGACCAGCGGGAATAATTAACCAGTTTGCCCCCTGTTTCTCCGGGCCAACCGATTTCCAGTTTGCAACCGAGATTAAATCGTTGAGCTGTTTCGTATAATGCTTCACCACCTTCTTTGATGGCATATTTAGCCACGCCGATATTGCTGGATAATTCCATAATCCGTCGAAAAGTGAGCCAACCATGTTCTTTGTCGTCATGTAAAGTTCTTCCGTCAATTTTCCACTGTCCTTCTTCACAAAAAGTGGTGTCTTTAAAATCAACCAAATTGCGATCAAGAAGTCCGGCGGCGGTAATCACTTTAAAAATCGAGCCGGGTTCAAACTGGTCGGTAACAGGGCGCAGTTTCATCGGTTTTTGAGGATTGGTATCGGTAGTATCAAAACTCGCCGTAGCAAGAATGGCACCGCTGTTACAATCGAGAAAAACCGCCATTCCCGATTTGGCTTTATATTTCCTTACTCCTTTTTTTAGCTCTTCTTCAAGAATCTCCTGTAATCGCCAATCGGCGGTTAAAATCATGGAGCGACCGGGAATCGGTTTTACCAGAGCCGTCTCCTTAACCCGATAAGTGTTGCGCAA
>JAADHM010000091.1 GCA_013151855.1 FCB group bacterium
ATTCTTCAAATGTCAGATACCTTATATAATCCCGCGGTACGAATTAAAGTTGTTCTGGATAGTGGGAAGGTGCAAAAAAGCTGGGCTTTTTATTATGGTAGTGCTCCTCATTTTTATCGGGATCATTTTTTAGGTTTTAAGCTTTTAGATTTTAAAGTTTCCGACAAATATATCAAACCTCCTAAGAGACGTTAACATTTTAATTGTGAAACACTGGGTATGAAAAAAAATAATTTTTATCTTCCGCTTTTATTAGTCCTTTTTCTGGTATTTGCTACGGGTGTAAATGCTAAAAAAGCATGTTTTGATTGTCATAAGACGGAAAAAAAAGAATATCTTTCCAAAAAGGTAATTCATAAACCGGTAAAAAATGATAATTGCGAATCATGCCATAAACGGCATGGTTTTTCTCAACAATTAATTTTAAAGGATAATAGTTCTGAGCTCTGTTATAGTTGTCATAAGAATTTGAAAGAGAAATTTGCCTCGGGCAATGTCCATTTCCCCGTTGCCAAAGGTGTTTGTTGGGATTGTCACGATCCTCATGCTTCGAACAAAAAATTCCTTTTACGTACGGGACCCAAAGGAGCTGATGACCCTTCCTATTGTTTGGTGTGTCATAAAGACGATATTGAATCATCGCTTAAAGGGAAATATCCTCACCAACCATTTCAAGATTACCAATGCTTGACTTGCCATTCGGCTCATAACAGCGATTATGAAGCTTTATTGAAAGAAAAACCGAAAACACTGTGCAATTCCTGTCATAAACAATCTAAGGAAGGATTTGCCAAAGCTCATAAGGGAATTCATACCGAGCAACTGAGTTGTATCGATTGTCATACCGGTCATTCGGCCGATACCAAGGGTTTACTATCGGATAAAACTCATCCTCCGTTTGCCGAAGGTGACTGTACGGTTTGCCACTCTCTTCCCGATACTCAGGGTAAAATTACTTTTGAGGAAGGTGTAACATCCGGTAATTTATGTGGTAACTGTCATCAGGAACAGGTCGATGATACCAAAAAAGCATATCCTCATGAGGCGGTAGAAGCTGACAATTGTGACAACTGTCATAACCCTCATTCCTCACGTTACCCTAATCTTTTAATCTCCAGTGAATTGGATTTATGTACCAATTGCCATTCCGATATCGTCGAGAAATCCGATTCGACTCTTCATGTCCCGGTGGCATTGGGGGAATGCAGTAAATGTCATGAAGTTCATGGCTCGGACAATAAAAATCTTTTAGTTAAAACCGATTCTACCTTATGCTTAAGTTGTCATACTGATTTTGCCGCCCAGCTTGACAGCGCCCAAAGCGTTCATGCCGGCATTAAAGATTGCTTGGTCTGTCATGCTCCGCATCAAGGCGAAGGTAAATATTTGTTAAAAAAAGACGCTGACCAGCTTTGTATTCAATGTCATAAGCAAGATGAAAAGGCGCTTTCTGCCGTATCGGGTCATCAACCTTATCTTACGGGGAAATGTGTTGCCTGTCACTCACCGCACTTTAGTAATTCCGAACATTTGTTACGGGAGGGAGGTAATAAAATATGTCTTGGTTGTCATGCCGATATTGCCACCCGCGTGAAAATGCCCTATCCTCACCCGGCGGCGGAAGAAGATTGCTTGAACTGTCATACTCCTCATTATTCCGATAAAACGAATCTACTATCGGCTCCGGTGAAAGAGTTGTGCGCCAACTGTCATGATTATGATGAATTGAATTTAACCGCTTCCCACGTCCATACTCCCGCCAAAGAAGGAGATTGTGTCGGTTGCCATAACCCTCATGGTGCTACCAAAAAGGATCTCATTACCGGTAGAATGATTAAAATAAATGTTAAGGGTACCATAGTAAGTAGATATATTGATCTCACGGATAAAAAATCCGATCTCTGTTTCACTTGTCACGAGTCGTTAGTGGAAAAATTCAGACAACCGGGCGTTCACGCTCCTGTTGCTCAGGGTAAATGCGATGTATGTCATGCCAATCATGGCTCAGATTATAAAGGTTTTATTAAAGATGAACCTTCCAAACTTTGCGGTTCCTGTCATACTTTGGATTCTACCCTTTTTGCCAAGCATGATAATTACAATCTGAATGGCGCTAATTGTCTCGATTGTCACGACCCCCATATTTCTCAAAATAAATATTTACTCCGTGCCAACGAACACCCGCCTTTTGAGGATGGTGATTGTGAAGACTGTCATACGCTCGGCGAGAACAATAAAGTTGAATTGATCGGTGAAGAAGTGGAAATCTGTGGCAACTGTCATGATAATATTGACGAAGAAATGAAGAAAAACGATGTTCACCCTCCTTTTGAGGCAGGCGAGTGTACCTCCTGTCATTCTCCGCATGCCTCTAATTCACAGAAATTACTTAAAGAAGAGGGCAGCCAACTTTGTTTTACCTGTCATGATGGTATTGAAGAACTTCAAAAATTACCCGTTGAACATCCTCCCTTTAAAGAAGGAAAATGTCTTGACTGTCACGAACCTCATGCTTCCAATTACACCAAACTCAAGAAGAGACCTTCAAAAGTATTCTGTTTGAGTTGTCATGAAGATATTAAAAAAGAGATTAGTGACGCCGCGGTTCATCCGCCGGTAAAGAACGGGAAATGTACCGCTTGCCATTTGCCCCATGCCGGCAAGAGACCTTTGCTTTTGAAAGCCGAAAAAAGCAAGCTGTGTAGTCAATGTCATGATTTGACATCTTCTCAAATGAAACAGGCACATCACGGATTCAGTATCGTCAAAGCAAATTGTCAGAACTGTCATAGTGCTCATGCCAGCCCCAAAGGGACAAAAGGTTTGTTGAATCCGGTTGAACATCCTCCGTTTGCCGATGGTGACTGTAGTGTTTGTCATGAGGGAACGAACACCGATAAATTCGCCGCCGATAATGTTAAAGAGCTGTGTCTCGCTTGTCATGAAGATTTTGAATCTAAATTAACCAAAGCGGATATTCATCCGCCGGTAATGCAAAAAGATGGTTGTGTTAAATGCCATTCACCGCATGCCGGGTTCGGAGAGGGTATCCAAGTAAAAAAAGAACCCCAAAATTGTTTGACCTGTCACGATAATCAGGAGTTTACCGGTAAAATAAAACATCCACCGGCTTTTGAAGATTGCACCAATTGTCATGACCCCCATTCGAATGATTATAAATATCTATTGGATTCTCCGAGTATATTTGATTTGTGTCTGTCTTGTCACGATGACGCCAGAGAAACCCATTATCATCCGATGGGTAAAGGTGTTACGGATCCGCGTACGAAACAAACGCTTAATTGTGTCAGTTGTCATTCGCCTCATTCGTCGAATTATACGTCGTTATTGTTTGCTGATAAGAATAGAGATTTATGTATTACCTGTCATAATGTGAGTCATACGAAATAGATTATAAAATGGTGAATTTCATTAAATTTTTTGTAAGAAGGGTTTTAATTGCTTCGGTGTTGTTTATTCTATTGCTTCAGCCTTTGTACGGTCAGAGCTTGAAAAAAGAGATTCCTCTTTCCCGTGAATTAAACAGCATAAAAAAACCCGGCCAGTTAACTCTTTCGGCCAGCCGGTCTAAAATAGCCGTTGCTGATATCCTTACGAATAAAATTTATGTTTTTGATTCGCATGGTGAGCTTCTTTGGGAAGTGGGAGATAATGTCAAAATAGAGCAACCTTTGTCGGTTTGTTTCGATGATGAAAATGTTCTCTATTTTACTTTGAAAAAGAGCCGTTTTGTCTATCGTGTTTATGAAAAAAATCCCGACTTAATCGATACTTTGAAAGCGGTGACCACAAAACTAAATTTACCTGTTTTTATTATTCAAATACTCAAAGATAGGGATGGAAATTATCTTGTTTTAGACGATAATAATCATGAAGTGCTTTTTTTTAACAAAGAATGGCAATTTAAAAAGGTGTTGATTAAATATGGTCAAGGAAAAGGTAGAGTTTTGTTTCCTTCTCAGTTGGCGCAAGATTTTTCCGGTAATCTTATTATAACCGATCAGCATAATGTTCCTCTTCAGTTTTTTTCAGCGGAAGGGAAGTTTTTGTTTTATGCCGGATGGAATAAACCGGGGACTTATGAGGGTTGGGGAGCAACGGCGGTAGCGGTTGACAATCAGCAAATAATATGGGTGACGGATGTAACCAACCGTCAGTTTCGTTTATATAATGCTACCGGGAACGAAGTGGGAAAGATACCTTTTATTTTGGATTTAATCAATCCTCTTTCGATGGTGGTGACCGCTTCCAATGAGCTTATCGTCAGCGATGAAAATCATGGTGTTTTTTTCTATGCGATAGATTGATATGAGCTTAATAAGAAAAATATTTATTATAATTGTTTTTTCTTCCTCTATGGTATGGGGGGGGCAATGGCATATCGGAACATCTCTTAATTGTGATGATTGTCATTTACAACATGCCAGTAAACAGGGACAGAGCTTGCCGGGAGGTCCCTATACCTATTTGTTATTGAAAGATAATATTAATGATTTATGTCTGTCTTGCCATGATGGTACCAATGCTACCGCTCCCGATGTCCAAGCTCCCGTAGATATGTATTCTTCCACTTCTTCTCAGGAGAGCGCCGCGGGTTATTTTGAAACCGTGGGTATTGATAATCCTCATGGTCATACGCTCGGAGTTAATGTGTTAGTCCCTTTACAAAATGAGGGGAACTCGGTTACTTTGACCTGCGCCAGTTGCCATGCTGTCCACGGCAATAGTAATTATCGTAATTTACTTTATGACCCCGCCAGTGTCGGTGCTACGATAACTTTGGAAGAGGGGCTGGATGTTTTCACCCAAAACAATCCGGCTAATCCCCCTACGGTTTCCGGCAGTATCCAAGCTTATGAGCGTGATAATGTCGGTTATAAAAATGATTTTTCTCAATGGTGCGTATCTTGCCATAATCAATTGGCAACCAATAGTTCTTCGACTCCTCCGGCGCATTTTAATGCTCATCCGAATAATGTCGCTCTAAATGAATTTGTGGGAGACTACCATACCGATCCGGCTCATTGGACGTTAGGTACGGGAGAAGGTTTTGCCGTTGATACCAGTAGCACAACGGGAATACCGCGAGTACCTTTTTTAGCCCCTACCGCATCGGATTATACAACTTCTAAAATCGCTCAAAGCTCCAATAAAGTTTTCTGTGGTAGTTGCCATAAAGCTCACGGAAAGGATAACAACAAATCTTTGCTCTGGCCTTTTTTGGAAGGCGGGAACAATTTTATAGCGGGATGTCAGCAATGTCATTACAAATGAAAAATAAATTTGGCTGGGTTCTGAACGGGAAATTCGTTCGGTGGGGAACTCTTTACATAATGCTGGGAGTTTTATGCGTCCCCTCGTATGTCTTGGCCGATAATGGGAAATTCAGCGGTTCTCCGCACGGTTCTCCTACGACCGGAGTATGGCGTACGCAGAGTTATCCTCGGGGAAGTTGTGCCCAGTGTCATGTAATTCATGATGCTGTTTCGGCACATCCTTACGGTCTTTTTACCGATAATTCCAATCAGCTTTGTTTTACCGCTTCCTTGGGTGGGTGTCATGCCGACCAACCCGCCGGTGCTTCTTCCGGATATCCGGCTCAAGAATCGGATCGAATGCCTATCGGCTCTGTTGATCCGGGTTATTTCGAATATAACAGTGGTGGCGTGAGAGTTTCCGGAATACAAAATCTTGTCCGCTGGCCCGGACAGGTTATTTGGGAGAATGGCACTTATTCCCCTCATTACAGCAGTCCCAATATGCCCATAAAAGATGCTTATGGTTTCGGTGCTTGTGATAATTGTCATAATGTTCATGGGGGACCGTCCCTGCATGATATGTTAGACACCACTTATTCCGGAGTCGTCGGTTCGGAAGTCGGCTCTCTTCCCGAAAACTATGCTCTTTGTTTCTCATGTCATAATATTAATGGCCCCTCCGGTATGAGTGAAGCGACAAAAATGATAGCTTATTATTTTGACCGTACGGTCAATCCGGGAACACGCAGCGGGCATGGTATTATCTCCGGTGGCGGATATGTTCCCTCCGGTGGACGCTTGCCTTGTTATGATTGCCACAATCCGCACGGTTCTGCCGGTTATAACGGACAAGGTGCCAATGCTTTTCTTCTTAGTGATGAACGTCCCGGTTGGTACGGTCTCACCGACACTAAAAATGACAGCACCCAGGTGCGTCGGTTTTGTTTCGGGTGCCATCCTTCTTCGGATGGCGTCGGCGGAGGAACGGTAGAAGGAATCACTCTTTCGCCGTTGCCCAATACCGTATCGGCTCATCTATCGACTGCGACCACTCATTGTTATGATTGTCACGGTCGCGATTACTCTTCTTCCGAAGGTCATAATGTTCATAATCCTTCTCCGGGAGGATACTGTGTAACTTGTCACAACGTTGCTCAGAAGGGAAGACGTCCCATTGTTCCCGAATTTTCTTTAAATGCTCATCATGCTATTGCCATCGGACAAAGCGGTACGGTGACCAATGAGGATTGCGGAGTTTGTCATATGGAGGGCTCGGCACAAACGGGAGACATCAACAGTATTTATCATCGCAATGGTGTCATTGATTTACGCAACCCCGATAATGGCACTGCTTTAACCGGTTTCACCAGTTTAACTCGCGATACGACTTCGGCTATTTTGGAAAGTTGGGTAGTCGAGGTACAAAACAATTTTTGTTTAAAATGTCATGATGTCGATGGTGCCGTGTCGCCCGATGCTCAGGTCTCCGGAGGGTCGGCGCTTACTCCTTTTACCGACCAAAACGCCAGGGTTATTGATGTAAATGACCAATTCGCTCCTACGAATACATCCTATCATCCGGTTGTAGCCCCCGGTAATAATCCTTATACGGTTCCCAGTTCACAAAATAACTTTACGGCAACTTTGTTACCGCCTTTTAACCAAACGGCCAATCATGACCTTATCAGTTGCTTCGACTGTCATCAGACCACGGCTCACGGTAGCGCTAACAGCGGTATTCTGCGTGATGAAACCTATTTTAGACAATCGACCTTATCATCAAGTTTTGCCAATGCCCAGAAATATTTCTGTGGCCGCTGTCATAACCTTCAATACTATGTTAATAATACTGATGGTGTCTCACGTTTTAGCAACCACGACAGAAGTCCTCATATCGGGGCCATGGGGGGAGGTATGAGCAAGAATAACATGTCCTGCCGCGGTTGTCATGCGGGGATTTATGATTACGATAATGATGCTTCCTGTGATAATGACGCCGGCATCGGTAAAATTCATGGCTACACCCACACTAATTTGGCCTGTTCCAAAACACCCGGAACAAACCCGCCGGCTTTCCTTTTCGGTGGTTATATTTCCGGATGGAAAGCTGTAGATGCCAATACGAATACTTGTTATGCCAAGTGTCATCCCGGTGGAGAGGATTATTGATGCTCTTCTCAAGATATTTCATTTATTTGAGTACTCTGGTGATAATTTTCTTATTGGTGGGAATGGCTTATGCTGACCGTTTATATGGTAATTTCAACTTTTCTTATCAGCATATCAAGCAAACTAATCAGGAAGTATATCAAGATGACTTGACCCAAGAGAATTTATTTATCAATTACGAAGACGTATTATTTACTAAAAACAACATTAGATTAGCATTAAGTTTCAACCGTCGAGAATTTTCTAATTCCAATTATCATGAGTTCCTCCCCATATATTATTTCGATCTAAACAGCTACGGTTATTCTTTTAGCACCAGTTATTCTCCTTATAAAAGACTTAGTGCCGTGGGGGGATTTTCTAAGACTTTCGATGTTTTTTATCGAGATTGGAGGAATACTTTTGTCTTGAATTATGAAAAATGGCCTACTTTTAGTTTGGTTTATAATCGCAATAAAAGTTTTGATAAAGAACCGGTGAGAAGGTATGATTCTCAAAGTCGTAATTTGGTTTTGCAAAGTAATTATAGTTATAAATCTTTATCTTGGGGAGTGAATTATAACGATTTAAATCAGATTAATAATATCGTAGGAGCTTTAAATAGCAAAATTAGATCCTATAACGGTACCATCGGTTTTAATCGTGTGTTTCCTAAAGTCGGTTTTACCAATCTAACGTATAATTATTATAATACCCGTCGTTATATCGAGGATAATTTAAACAGCAAATCGTATACGCACACGATCAATATCATTTTGAGTTCCTTTGATGTTTATCATCTTTCCTCTAATTTTAGTTATTCGGGGAGCTTTTTTCAATCACATCAATCGGATAAATCTTTTAATAATGATAATCAGAATTTTTCGGCTCAAATCAATTATGCTCCTTTTGGTTATCTAAACCTTCAAGCCGTCAAAGGGTATCAGATCAATAGTCAATCGGGGACCAATCAAGTTGTGGAATATCTTGCTTACGTAGCCAATTTTACCCGGTATCTGCGCCGTGGTGTTGATACCCGTTTAACTTTTAACCGAACTGTTTTTCAACAGTCCAATCGGATTGTTTTTGAGAAGGATTCTTTGGGTAATGTGGTGCAGGCTAATAAAAGTGGTGGTTATCTTTTGGATACCTATTATGCTTCTTTGGGTTTCTCGCCATTTGTTTATATCAAGTCTTATTATGACATTTCTATCGCTCGCAATAGCGACCCCATAGATCCTTTACGCCGCTATCAGTTGACACAATCGGTGAATACCAAGGTAAAGTTGACTCAGAAAATCGAAGGAAGATTTGTAGCCAGTTCTCTTTACGAAGGGGATAGATTGCGGTTGGGGAAAAGTTATTCGGAGACATATAATTTGGGAGTTAATTATATACCTGAAAATAATATTAATATTAACGTTTCATATATATACAGCCAGTACAATAGCGCTCTTAAAAGCCGTAATAGCTCTTTCACGGGGTATTTTAGTTATTCTTTCCGTCATGCTTTTAGTGTCTATTATTCTTTTAATCAACAGGTACAAAAAAGAGATAACATATCCGATGTGACCAATCAAAATATCGAGGAAGTTATCAAACCGCGTACAACCAACGGTCAGTTATTGATTTATTTATCAAGAAAAACGACGGTTACTTTTAATTATCTTCAGAACAAATATAATAATTTAAACAACCAACAAATATTGTACAAATCATTACAAATGGTAATTAATTATCAATTATAAATAGTGAGATTATAATTATGAGATTATCACACAAACTATCATTTATATTTATATTGCTTCTCGTCTTTAGCTCTTGTGCATCACATAAGGCTTACATCAATGAGGAAGCTGACTTTGGCTTTTATCATAAGGTCGGTGTCATACCGTTTTCTAATCTTAGTAACGCTAAAAACGCTTCGGAAAAAGTAACCTCTACTTTTGTGACGCAACTGCTCATGCAAGATGTCGCTCAAGTTGCTAATATTGGTGATTTTTTGAATGTTACTAAAAAAGTATTTAAAAAAGAAAAGACCAATATCCTTGATGAATTGACCAGCGAAGAAGCTAAAAAAATTGGCGAAGAAGCGAAAGTTCAGGGAGTCTTTATTGGTGCCATTAATGAATTCGGGATGGTTCGTTCCGGACAGAATCAATTTCCGTTGATTTCTTTGAGTGTTAAGTTTATTGATTGTCAAAGCGGTGCCGTGGTCTGGAGTTATGAAACAACTCGTAAAGGCGGTCCCAAGTTTCCTATTTTCTCCTTCGGCGAAAC
>JAADHM010000213.1 GCA_013151855.1 FCB group bacterium
AAGGCAGTTATTTAATTGATGGTGCTGTATTTTGTCCATTTTTTTCGCTGGTTCACAGTAAAAAAAATTAAAAGGAAATACTGTTATCAAGCTCTCCTTTTGATTTTCTTATTGATCTCTTCAGATATTTATGGTGCTTCTTTTGCTAAAAAAGATGTTGAGATAATTTCATCTAATGCAACCGAATTTCATTGTAAGGTAAAAGTCAATTTTGATAACCTTGATTGGTTTATAAATAGCGACTCTCTTGTCACTTATTATAAAACCATTCAAATAGGCATACCCTACAATTCCCAGCCTCGTCTAACCATTGCCCAAGGGGAATCTCTTTTGCCGGTAAAAACGCAGCAGAGATTATCATTACAATCTTACCCGTTGGCGAAACTTTCACAACCCCTTACGGTCAGAGGACGTCAATTGGTTAACCTTCAAATCTTTCCTGTCGTTGGGGGTAGTTATTACCAAAATATTGAAATTAAGGTTGTTTTTGATGGCGGAGAAAAAGTATCCGGGGTTTCTTTTCCCGATCCTATCTTTGACCGTATTTTCAAAAGCACCTTGACGAATTATAGGCAGTTTAAAACTTGGTCTTATCCTCAACGAACGACAGGGAAGAGCACTGTCGCCAAAGCAGGTCCTTTCGAAGGGGCGTCGTCACCATGGTATAAAATAGATGTTAATATAACCGGTTTGTATAAAATTACCGGAGCTCAGTTAGAAGCTGCGGGTTTATCTTTGGATAATCTAAACAGCAGTGATATTCATCTTTATAACGGCGGGGGATTGCCCCTTGAAGTACTCAATGAAAAACCTCGTCCTGTGTTTACGGAGTTATCGATTTTAGTCGAAGATGGGGGAGATGGTATTTTTAGCCGTGATGACTACATACTTTTTTACGGTGAGTCTCAAAACCGCTGGGTTTATCCGGTTGGTGGCGTGATAAAATATATCAACAACCCCTACACCGATAGAAATGTTTACTGGTTGAATATCTCAAATAATCATGCCGGTCTTCGTATGGCTAAAATTGATGCTGCTCCTTCGGGAATGGAAGATACAACTATTGCCACTTATAAAAAATATATCCATGTTGAACAAGATAATATGTTACGGCGTTTTAATGACGGGGAAATTTTTGATTATTATACTTGGTATTGGTCTGACCAATCTCAAATGTCATTTTTTGTTTCTACCCCGGGAATAATTGCCGGCGATACCGCCGATATTAAACTGGTGGGAAAAACTCTTGATACTACCGGGTCTCTTGATAATGTCGGCTATATGGATCTTTTTATAAACAACGTTAAAGGATTGGAAAAAAATTGTAATCAATTCGGGTGTACTTATCGCTCCGCTTCTTTGGTCGATGGCACCAACCAAGTAAAATTGGATTTGTGGACAAATAGCAATGTGGCGCCGTATTTTGATTATATGAATCTTTCCTATGATGCCGAAAATCTTTCTTTGAATGACAAGCTTGATTTGACCATAGGCAGTTATAGCGGTCTGGCGAAAATGGAAGTAATAAATAATTTCAAAGCATCGCCAATGATTTTAGATATCAGCACCCCTTTGAATCCCGCTTTATTGACGGGAGCGGTTGAAAACGGTAGTGCTATTACCTTTCAAAGTAGTCTGGATGCTTCGCGATATAACAGATTTTATCTGTGTCTTGAAAGTAATGCTTTATCCCCCATATCGATTCAATCCGTTTCACCGACTAATCTTTATACCACTTCTGAGCAAGCTGATTTAATCGTTGTAACTTCCGTTGCTTTTACTCCCGCTTTACAGGATTATCTTGATTACCGCCGTTCTCAGGGTTACCGAATAAAGGTTGTTAATGTCGATGATATTATGGATAATTTTTCTTTCGGTTTATATGACCCTACGGCTATACGAGATTTTTTAAAATTTGCTTATGAAAACTACCCTTCTCCGCCACCTTCGGCGGCACTTTTTGTCGGAGATGGGACTTATGATTATTTGGATCACCTGTCAACGGGGATAAAAAATATTGTTCCTCCTTATATCCATCCTTATGATGAGTCTTCCTCTGATGATAACTATGTCTTTTTCGGTGCTTATGGAATTCTCGATAGTGATACCAGTTACTCTCCGACCGATCGGGGTGTTGATATGCTTGCCGCTCGTTGGTCGGTAAAATCTTCGGCGGAGATAGCGGTTATAGTTGATAAAATTAAGAGGTATGAGTCGTTATCCGATTTTGGTATTTGGCGCGATAAGATTACTTTAGTCGCCGATGATGAGTATGGCGCTTTTAATAATGAAATTTTTCATACCACCCAAACAGAACAATTAGCCAAATACCATATTCCTCCCTATTTCCTGCGTGACAAAATATATCTTATGGACTATCCGTTCGTAAATAACAAAAAACCTGCCGTTAATGATGCCATTGTGAAAGCAATAAATGACGGAACTCTGTTAATAAACTATGTGGGGCACGGTAATCCCGACCTCTGGGCTCATGAGCATGTCTTTACCCGTCAGGGAGATTTGCCCCGTTTAAATAATTATGACCGTTTGCCTTTGGTTTTCACTGCCTCTTGTGCCATTGGCTTTTTCGATGATCCTGCCCGCGAGGGGATGGCGGAAGATTTGTTGATAATGGGCAATGGCGGCGCCATAGCGGTTATTGCTCCCACTCGATTGGTTTATTCTTCTGATAATGCCGCTTTTAATCGGAAGGTTTTCGATATTCTTCTTTATAGTGATTCTCTTTCCATGTGTGAAGCTTTTTATGCGGCTAAGCTTCAACGGCAGTATCAAGGGGGTTATCCCATACCTCAGAAGAATGACCGCAAATATCTTTATTTTGGGGAACCATTCGTAAAATTGGGTATGCCCAGAATGCAAATTGTTGTCGATTCTGCTCCCGATAGTCTGATGGCTTTGCAAAAAACTCAGGTACGGGGACGTGTTATAAATAAACAGGGTAATTTATATAACCACGATGGGGAACTGGTGGTAAATGTCTATGATTCGCAACGGGAAAAAATCCATCGTTTGGTTGACAATAACGGTGTTGTTACCAACGAAGTTCGCTATAATGTTACCGGGCCGACTATTTACCGTGGTTCGGCGGGGATAAATCAAGGGGCGTTTGATTTTGACTTTATTCCTCCTTTAGACATAGGTTACGGAGGGCAAGGTGCTAAAATTGCCTTGTATGCCGTATTTGACACTACTGATGCGGTAGGTATTGTGGATTCGATAAGTGTAGCCGATTCCATCGCAACTTTTTCCGATACTTTGGGTCCTTCCATTGAGGTTAGTTTTGTGGGGGTAAACAATTTTTTAAGTGGTGATTTCATCAAAAAAGGTGAACAAATGCTTATAGATTTATCTGATATCTCCGGTATAAATATTGCCGGTGGCTTGGGTCATGGAATAACCCTGGAAATTGACAATAAATCGGAGAACGTTATCAATCTTACCAGTCTTTTTAAATACCAAAAAGATGATTATACTCAGGGTTCTTTATTATATCGCTTGGAAAATTTAAACCCCGGTAATCATCACTTTAAAATAAAAGCCTGGGATAATGCTAATAATTCAGCCAAATATGAATTTGATGCCAAAATCTTATCATCGGAGAAACTGGCGATAAAAAAACTTTTGAATTACCCCAATCCTATGAAAGATTCGACGCAATTTTCATTTGAATTAACTGAACAGGTGAAAAGATTTTCTTTGGAAATATTTACTTTATCCGGCAAAAAAATAAAAAGTTTTGAGCGATATTCTCTTAATCCCGGATATTATGACGATATAAAATGGTATGGGCGCGATTTCGAGGGAGATCGTGTTGCCACCGAAGTATATATATATAAAGCAACCGCTTATCCTGTTAATGGAGAGGCAAAGGTTGAATCATTTGGGAAAATTGTAGTTATTAATTAAATAAATTAGGAGAAAAAAATATGAAACCCTTAAAGCTGATTATCCTCCTCTTCACCTTATGGTTAATGATAGTTTCCGCTACACCTTCTTATGCGGATATTTCCAATGCCGCTGTGTTGTATTTACGAATTGCTCCCGGTGCTCGTGCGGCAGCTATGGGCGATGCTTTTGTAGCCATTGCCGATGATGCCACCGCTACCCACTGGAATCCGGCGGGGTTAGGGAATTATCCCCTTTCTGATAGTTGGCAAGAGACTAAAATACCAAATAATTATCAACCGGTTACCGCCTTGGCATCTCTCAAAACTCACAGAGGGAATAATTATTTGGCTTATGAGATTTGGGCTATTACTCCTTTGGGGTTGGCGCGATATGATAATAAAAAATGGTATCTATATGAAGAATTCAATACCAGAACGAACCAAACGGTAAGAAAAATTGTCGCCTCTTATTTTAATATTACCAATGAAGAAAGATTGGATAAAATCGTTGAGCGCGTAGCTGTTGATAATAATGAAAAGAAATTGTCATATCTTCAGGAGCTTGAAACTAAAATCATGAAAGTTGTTCCCAAAGATTATAGCGATTTGGAATCTCTCCAAGGTGGCTTTGATAGTTTACTTGCCGGATATAATGAATGCTTGATAAACTGGCCTCGTGTCAATGAAATTGAGAAATATTTTACCGCTGGGATGAAAGACAGTACGCTTACGGAAAAAGAACTGGATAGAATTAATTTTGCCGTTGAAAAATCAAGAAATCGCTTTATTCCGGAAAAGTTAATCATTTATTATTCTGCTTTATTTGATGGCAAGTTAACATCATTAGCTTCCAATGACCAATATCTTATGGTGGGAACGGATAAGGGATTATATTCTTTTGATTCGCGCCGTTGGCAATCATATTCTTTGGATGATAATCTGCCTTCTTTAAATATTACAGCTATGAAAGCCTCATACAAATTTATATATGTTGGCACGGATATGGGCTTGATGAAATTCGATGGCTCCGCTTTTTCTTCGGTGGGAGATACCAACCAATTGCCTAAAGGTGCCATTACTGCCGTTGATGCAAACGGTAGTACGGATATTTGGACTGTGGTCAATAATGAACTTTATCATTACGACGGCAATAATTGGTCTAATAACCATGAATACACGGTCATTTTGGATGATACCCCGGAAAAAATTGCAGAAAAGTACGCTGTTTATGGTACTAAAAAGGAAAAAGAAAAATTCCTGAAGATGTTATATGGTTTGAACAAGCAAGATAGTTTAAATACTTCTAATGTCAGTGATAATACGGATACTTCTTCCGTTGAAAAAGCTGTTTCAAAAGATTCGTCTAAAGTTACAAATACAGAAACTTCTGAGAGTAACGGTCCTTTAAAACTTGTGGCGGGGATGAAAATCAAGATTCCCTATTTAGCTGAGATCAAAGGAAAAGTTAATACTATTTATAGAGGTTTTAATAACACCCTTTGGATTGGCACCGATTACGGGTTGATATATTTTGACGGCGAGAAGTGGAACCTTCCGGGATATCGCGATTACAAAGTCGAACAGACATTATCGGTTGATAGTCTTGTCCAAATCAATAGTGAGAACAATCCTATTGATTCGATATTGTATAAAAAGATTTTTAAAGATATCAACGGTATCGAAAGTGATTCCGTTGCTGCCGGTCAGATAGTGAAAATTTATAGCAATCCCACCGCGGTTTCCATAAAAAATATCACTGCTAAAGGTAATGATCTTTATTTTGGTTCAGCCAACGGATTGATTAGATATGATGGACAGTTCTGGAGTAAGGTAAAGCTTAATGGATTGGATAAGGCCAATATTATAATGGTAAAAACCACCGGTAAAGAACTCTGGTTTGCCAGCGATAAAAAGATTGTGGTTAAAGCCAATGGTAAAACCAATATATCGATGATGTATGTCAAATGGTTGCCGGAACTGGCTGATGATTTGTATTATACCTTTTTCTCTGTCGTAAGCAATAAAGATGGTTGGGGGACTTTTGGCGGTAACTTAACTTTTATCTCTTATGGAACTATTGTCCGCACCAACGAACAAAATGTAAATCTGGGTTCTTTTGATGCTTTTGATTTGGCTGTTACTCTTTCTTACGGGACCTCTTTGACGAATAAATTAAAAGGAGGCATCTCCGCTAAATTCCTCTATTCCAAGTTATCCGATGTAGGAGCGGGAAAAGAACAAGGTAAAGGTACCTCCAGCGGTTTTGCTTTGGATTTTGGATTATTATATAAATTAACCAACCGTTTCACTCTAGGTGCGGCTCTTACCAATGCCGGGCCTAACATGGCTTATATCGATGCCGCTCAAGCCGACCCTCTTCCTTTGAACCTTGCTTTTGGTTTCTCTTATAAATTGTTACAAAGCGATTATTATCATTTTATGGTTACCTCTGAAATCAATAAGTTAATGGTGGGATTAAATGACAGTTTTGGTGAAGAATTAAGGCAAACAGTTATCAATAGTGGCGGAGAATTCGTTTATGCTGATATTTTGGCTTTAAGAGCCGGGTACATGTATGATCAAGAAGGCGGTATTAAAACGGTTACTTTGGGTGCCGGATTAAAACCCTTAAATAAAATTAAATTTGACTTTTCATACATTCCCAGTAATAATAATGTAATATTAGAGAATACCTTGCGCATTTCTTTATCTATAACGCCATAGGAATTAGGAGTTTTTCGGATTGTATATAGGAAGTATTCTAAAAAAAACCGTTATTTTGCAGTTACTAATATTAGCAGTAGCTTTCTCGGCTACTGCTAAGGATAAACTTCTGGTTGGGGAAAAACATCGCTTGACTCCTACGCCGGGGGAAAATCCTGTTCATTACCCATGTTTAACTCCTCGTGTTGTTGACCATATCCAATTACCTTTGGAAAGAGAAACCCCCTGGAGTTTGCCTAAACATGCCTTGGCTGCTAATTTTTTGGATACCATAAATATTTTGGTTTTGCGCTTTAATTTTCGGTATGAAAACCCCGATGATCCCAACACCACCGGTCGAGGATTAATGAATCTTTCTACGGATTCGGCGGCTTTTTATGATTCTGCCGGACACTATATCGACCCTCCGCCGCATGATTCCTTATATTTCGATGCCTTAATGAGAGCTTTGCGTATTTATTACGAAACGGTTTCCAACGGTAAAATTACCCTCACTTGGGATATCTACCCTCCCGCTAAAGATACCGAGTATGTTTTACCGCATACTATCAGTCATTATGGTCAGTGCGATTTTGATTCGGTGGTGGTGGGACTGGAGCGTTATTTTGTCGATTGTATTCAACTTGTTGATACCGTTTCACCGGAAATTGATTTTAGTAAATATAAATCAATTTTCCTTTTTCATGCCGGGTCAGATCGTCAGAATGATATTGGCTTTCCGCCCACCTGTTCGGATTTATTTACCGGTTTTATCAATTTCGGTGATTCGGTGGCGGTCGATGATTCCACGAAATATATAAGAACAGCGTTAATATTACCGGAGACGGCCAGCCAGGATAACCGTGCTACGGCTTTGAATGCGGTGATGGCTCATGAATTTGGTCATCAGTTGGGGCTGGTAGATCTTTATAGTACACGTAATTTTATGAGCCAATTGGGAGATTTTGCTTTAATGGATGATAATGGTTTTGGTACCGGAATCGATTTTGGTTTTCCGGTGGGTAATGTTTTCGGTGCTATTCCTTTGTATCCGTCGGCATGGTCGCGTGCTTATCTTGGGTTTGATAGTGTGGTGGATTTTCGGCAGGGAAGTGATATTCGTATAGTAGCCGCCGAAGTTCTTTCTCAGGGTATTAAAATTGCCCGAGTGCCGATTACCGAGAAAGAATATTACTTGATAGAAAATCGTATTGTTGATATCGATGGCAAACAATCTTACGCTTTGGTCGATTCTGTTACCAATGTTATTCAGGGACCGGTAGATATTGATAGACATTTCAACCGTGAATACGATTTCCTTATGCCCGGTTCGGGAGTGTTAATTTATCATGTCGATGAAAAAGTAGCCGGATTGGATTATAATTATGATGGCGTTAATAATTTTGATGAAAATGACCTACAATGGTCTTTTGATATTTACGGAAATCCGGTGAATAGATTTATTACTTTGGTCGAAGCGGATGGAATTGTCAATTTTGGGGGTTATTATCGTTCGGGTTGGGGTAAACCGGAAGATATGTTTCGCGATGATCGCAATCATTCTTTCACTCCCAATACCAATCCCCCTTCCATAGATAATACCGGTAACGATACTCATATTTATATAACCGATATAAGACGTGCCCCTGATACCACCGCTCAAAAACCGGTGTTGATGGATTCGGTGGTTCTTTTCAATGTCGAGACCGATCGCTTGGTGGCTGGTTTTCCGGTAAGGGCAGGACAGCCTAAATATGCACTGTCACCGATTGTTGATGACTTGGATGGTGATGGCAACAAAGAACTGATTTTTGCTTCCGGCAAATTACTTTTGGGAGTTACCTCTGAGGGAAAAAATTTCTTGAGAGAATACACCGGCTGTATCTCCTGTCCGCTTTATGAAGATACCGCTTTTGCTTCCATCCGTCCCGGTACTCCTTACCCCGTTCCTTTATTGGTGAAATTTGATAATGATATCAGCTCCGGTCCGGTAACGGGAAGATTCCCCGACGACCCGGACAGTACCAAATTAGTTGCGGTCGGTTTGAATACCACCGGCGGGTTTTCTAATGTCAATATTTATCGCTTACAAGATGCTAACAATGATGGGCAAGCTGATATTTCCGGTTCACAGGGATTTATGGCCGTTAAAGGTATCCCTATTGCCATGTCTTTCGGTGATAAATTTTATGTTTTATCCGATAGCGGTTATGTTTATGAAAAGGATTCATTACAGGTACCGGCTATTAATATTGCTCATCTGGATGCTACTGAATTTCAAGGCATTTGTCGTGTTGGTAGCGGTCTGATAGTTATGGCTGGCGATGAAGCGAACACAAACTTATATTATATCTATAATAATTTAGATACGGCTTCAATTTCTTTAGAGGATTATTATACCTTGGGACCGATTTTAGTTGATGTTAATTTAGACAGTATTCCTGAAGTTGTTGCCGCCACTGAAGACGGTAAAATTATTCTTGTTACCGTGGATGTATCTAACGGTAGCAATCCCTTTTCTATTTTAAATGGTGTTAGTACCAATTATAATTTTACCGTAAATCCGGTTGCCGGTGATATTGATTTGGATGGTTATCCTGATATCATTATCGGGGGGACTAATGCCGTTTATGCTTTCAATCAGAAGTTGATTCTAAAAACATCGTATCCGATTGAAATTAATGACCGTTATCCCCATGATTTTATCGTTTCTTCTCCCTTGGTAGCGAATATTGAAAAAGGGGGAGAGCCGAAAGTTATTTTCCCCACTCAAATAGGTAATATTTATTCTTTCGGACCACAGCTTTCTTATGGTTTCCCTCTTTCCGCAGGAGAGATGGGCATTGGCTCGCCAGTGTTTTTTAATGATACTACGGGAGGGAAACTTGGTTATCTTGGTGCTGATGGTTGGTTTTATCTTTGGGATGTGGATAAAGACGTAAGTACCGATTTTTGGCCTATGGGAGGAGCTGACCCCAGCGGAAGTTTTGTGTTTAATGCTTCCCAATTACCAGCTTTGAAAAAATATAGCAACCTTTTGCCGCAAAAGAGCTTTTACAGCTATCCCAACCCGGTGGTAAA
>JAADHM010000080.1:0-1411 GCA_013151855.1 FCB group bacterium
TAATACAAGTACACATGTACCAACAGCATTCTTATTTACGCTGAATATTATTGCTACGAAAGTTATAAGTAGATTGAGAATTAATAACAGAGTTCCAATCCTAACGAAGAAATAACTGAGATCATCAGAAATTAAAGCACGATTATGTGAAAGTGCAGGTTCACCTTTTTCCTTAGACAGATCAAACAAATCCTCGCATGAATACTCAAGCACCTTAGAATAATTATGAATAGAGTCGGTCAATAGAAATACTGCTAATATGAATGAAATATCAAATAACACTAATGTACCTACAATTAATAAAATGAAGAAATGCCCTGGGGATCTGTGCCAATATTGTCCCTCAGCTATCTTTGCAGCAAAGTCCTTTCCGCCTATGACATACAGACCTGTAAAGATAGTGACTAAAACTACAACGAGTTGACGAGTATGATTCAAGGACTCTATACGCGATTTGATAGCGTCTTTAATACCTATTTCCATAATTTAAGACTCCTTCCTTTTCATAGTCGGCAGACGCCCCGTTTGCTGTCAACATAACCCTTTTTCACCACACAATTTTTTATAGTTCGCTGTGTTTTTCAAAAATAAGATGGTCGAGGGAAAATCTTCCGGGTCCGCTTATTAAAAGCGTTACGTAAGGTAAAAGATACAACAAAGCCAGTTCCCTATTCCCCCACGAATCACCGCCATGAATAACAAAAGCGGCAATGAACATATTAAAAATCAAAGGAATCGTCGCCCAGCGCGTGAGAAAGCCAAAAGCAATAGCCAAGGAACAAAAAAATTCGGCAAATACCACCAACATCAAACTGAAAGTACTGCCTACTCCCAAAGGATCGGGAAAATTCGTCGCTATCTGACCAAAGTTTACCAACTTGTCTGAACCATGTCCGAAAAGCATCAGAACGGCAATGCCTATCCGCAAAATTAACAACCCCAGATTTTTGTAATAATCCTGCCGCTCTTGATTTATTCTTTTGTGGCGCCAATTTAATAGTTTACTGTTCATAACTCTTAACATTTATAACGGTTGGCGAACAATGCGGTCAAGTAAAAAAGATAATCTTCCCAGAATACTGCTGACAACCGACTAAAAAATATCTATTTTCCCTTTTTACAACTTAATCGTTCAACCTTTAAAACAAGGAGTCAAACATGCGCCAGCTTGTTTTGCTAGTTTGTGTGTTTGGGATTTTTGCTTCCCTTATTTTCTATTCCCCTGCTCAAAGCGGAGTTATCCCTTCTTTAGAAACTCCCTCGGGTAAAATTGGTTTTTACCCCATCACCAATGAAATTTCATTTTTCAAAAATTATGATGACGCCGGTAAAGATCGAGGGCGAACCGTTCAAATCGTTTCCATCAACACTTTCAAATTGATAACCACTTTTAACTTTGAGTTCACCGCCG
>JAADHM010000080.1:1433-11072 GCA_013151855.1 FCB group bacterium
TATACGCCCGGATTGAACAAGGATAACTACATTGAGTTATCAATTGTCAAACCGATTACCAATATAATCAGTGTGAATATTCAGCGGGTAATATCCACTTTTGAAAATAAGTCGATTAATCAGTATGGTTTCCGTCTTTCTTTATAGATTGGTCTTGGCACTTTAATATGGGGAATAAATCTGTTTTAAAATTGGGTTTATTCCCTTTTTTGTTGAAATGAAATTTCAAGAGTAACCTATCGCTAAAATCCGTTAGGTCATACCTCTTCGAAGTTAAGGCCTGATAGAACAGAATTTTGTTACCTGTGGGAACACGCCGTGGCGTGCTCCTACAAAGGTTGGTCAAAAATGCAGGACTTTCGACCTAACATTACTCCATAATGTCTTTTGTTAACTTTTAGGGAAGAACAACACTTCTCTTTTCGATGTTTATATTCTGTAAATTCTTGGGTATGTTGCCGAAGGAGGTTAAGGGTTAGTTTTTATGATAAATATAGCTGGGTCGTTGATTAAATATCGTTTTTTTAGAGATTTTTTATTTTGATATAAGTTATTGACAATATTCGTCGATATTTGGGCTATGATTTTCCTCTTTTTGGGGTTTTTCATCAATCGTTTCAAATTCAAAACAGAAGCGGTTAGTAATAATTGAATCTTCAGCTTGACTTTGCCGCGAAAGAGTGCCCGACGAAGAAGATGGAAAGATTTCGCTTCACCAAACACACCCTCAATCACCGTCTGTCGCTGCCGAAGGAGCTGTTTCCCATGTGCCGACTTGACCAGCCGGTTAGCCTGCTCAAAATAGTCATCGATAAATCCGGTAATCATGCGACCATGCTGTTTGCTGGTTGTACATTTAACTCAAAGCAGACAGACATCGCAAACCTTCTTATCGGCGATAAACCCTCTTCTTGACTTAATCCCGAAAGGAAAATTTGAATAAATTACTATTTCTATGAATCATTTTTATTTATATTGAAATCTTATGAATGAAAGAGAGTTAGTCAAAAGAGCCAAAGCCGGAGATTATGATGCTTTTACCACTTTAGTGAATGACAATAAGAATAAAATATACTCTCTGGCTATTAAAATGATCGGTAATACCGAAGATGCTGAGGATATTGTACAGGAGACCCTTTTAAAGGCTATCGATAATATTGACCGTTTTCGTGAGGAATCCTCTTTTGGTACCTGGTTGTATTCCATAGCCTTAAACCAAGCGCGTGCTCTTTTGACCAAACAAAAACAAACTGACTTAAAACCAATTGAGGAGTATTTGCCTACCAAATCGGCAGAGGATTTACATAAAAAAAGTATTCCCAACCTTTTTGAATGGAAAGACCCTCATAAGGAGCTTGAAGACGAAGAGTTAAAGAAAATTATCGATAAGGTGATTGATTCTCTTCCTTGGAAATATAAAGAAGTCTTTTTATTAAGATACCTTGAAGAATTACCTATTAAAGAGATAGCGAAAATTATCAATGAATCAGTGGCATCGACAAAATCAAGAGTTCTCAGAGCAAAACTCGCTATCAGAGAGCAGTTATCGAAGGTTTTTAAGGAGCGCTATGGGGAAAAAATGTTTAGACTACATTAATGATTTAAACGATTATATTGATGGACAGATTGACTCCGATTTGTACCAAGAGATAGAAAATCATCTCAAACAATGCGAAAACTGTCGTATTATGATTGACACCTTGAAAAAAACGGTCTCTCTTTGTCGTGAAGGCAAGGAATTAAAGGAATTGAAACTACCCCCACCGTTAGAAAAAAAGCTTAATGATATGCTAAAAAAACACTGGCAGGAAAAATTCGGGAAATAATACCCCATTTCCCCTTTTTATCTCCGAAATATTTATTATCTTTTCTTTCGTGAAATTGATTATCGCTTCCATAATTAACAATTGAGAAAAAAATAACTTAAATAATATTTGAATCGTTTTTAAACGAAATCCAATCTAAAGAGGCAAAAACAAAAGATGAGGACTATTATATGAAAACAACTCTTACCAATTTTTCCATTAAGCATCCCTGGATTATTATTATCGTTTCCGTTTTAATTACTGTTTTTTTCGCTTTTCAATTTCCCAAGATAAAAATAGACACCGACCCTGAAAATATGCTCAACAAAAATGAACCTGACCGGATTTTCGACCATCAAACCAAAAGAACTTTTAACCTTTATGATTTTATCGCGGTTGGTGTTGTCGCCAACGATAACGTCTTTACTCCTGATATTTTAGATCGGGTTTATCGCATTACGGAGGAGATTGAAAATATTGATGGTGTTATCGCCGATGACATTCTTGCCCCTTCGGTGGTGGATGATATCAAACAAGGTCCCGGTGGGTCCATTATTATCGAAACCCTTATGGGCAATGAAATTTCTACCCAACAAGAAGCTCAATATATTTTCAAAAGAATTAAAGAAAATCCTATTTTGCGAGGAAAATTAGCTTCCGATGACGGTAAAGCAATTGCTATATTTATTCCTATCGAATCCAAAAATATGTCCTATAAAATTGCCCAACAAATTAGAAAAATTATCAATAAATATAAAGGAAAAGAAAAATATTATATTGCCGGTTTACCGGTGGCGGAAGATTCTTTTGGAACGATGATGTTCGCTCAGATGGCTTATGCGGCACCAGCTACTTTCGTAATCATTTTCTTACTCCTTCTAATGTTTTTCCGTAAAATAAAAATAATTATCGCACCCTTAGTGGTGGCACTGATGTCCGTTATATGGGCCATGGGGCTTCTTATTCTCACCGGCAACACGGTGCATATTATGGCTTCGATGATTCCCATATTTCTCATACCTATTGCGGTGGTAAACTCCATTTATATTATTTCCGAATTTCACAGTCATTACACCAAACACCAGCATAAAGATGCCGCCATTCGTCATTCTATCAATGAATTATTCACCCCTATGCTGTTTGTGTCTTCGGTAGCGGCGGTCGGTTTTTTCGCTCTTGCCATTACACCCATTCCGCCGGTACGGGTTTTTGGTATTTTCATAGGCTTTGGCACGATGGTAGCTTGGTTATTGTCGCTCTCTCTTAATCCTGCTTTTGGAGTTTTACTTTCCGCAAAGACCTTACATAGCTTTACTAAAATTGATGAGTCAAAGACTATCCTATCTCGTTTATTACATCACTTTCGGCGTTTTTCTACGGCTCACAGCAAAGGGATTATTGCTTGGACTTTGGTGGTTATGGTTATCTCCGCGGTCGGTTTATCGATGATTGTCGTTAATGACAATCCGGTGAAGTGGTTCAAAAAATCGCATCCTATTCGTCAGGCTGATGAAGCCATGAATGCCCATCTGGCGGGAACTTATATGAATTATCTCGTCTTTGAAGGGCAAAAAAAAGATGACATAAAAAATCCGAAAGTGGAGAAATATATTGAGAGGGTTCAAAAAGAACTGAGCAAAGAAAGCAATGTGGGCGCTACTACCGGTTTGCCGGATATTATCAAGAAAATCCGCTATGAATTGTATGGTGAAGATTCCACCAAGATGTTTATTCCGTCAAACCAAAATGAAATTGCTCAGTTGCTATTTCTTTTTGAGATGTCCGGAGGGAATCCCGATGATTTATTCAAATTCGTAACCTCTGATTATAAAGAAGCCAATCTTTGGGTACAGATGAAAAACGGTGACAATCAGGCTGTTTCTAAAGTCGTTGACAAAGCCAACAAATATATTGCCGATAACCCTCCTCCTTTGGGTATTCAAGTCCGTTGGGCGGGTTTACCCTATATCAACGTTGTGTGGCAAAAAATGATGGTGGGGGGCATGCGTGATGCTCTTATTTTGGCTTACTTCATCGTTTTCTTTATGATGGTATTTCTCTTCCGTTCGCTAAGATGGGGTCTGATTTCCATGTTACCTTTAACGATTACGGTTATGGCTATATACGGCTTCATCGGTTTTATAGGTAAGCCTTATGATATGCCTATTTCCGTCTTATCCACCTTGACTTTGGGGTTGTCGGTCGATTTCGCCATTCAGTTTATCCAACGTTTGCGGACAGCTTATAAACGTACTAACGACTTCCAGCAATCGCTTCACGACAACTTTGAAGGAGTGGGACGAGCCATTATGCGCAATGTGCTTGTGATTTCCATTGGCTTTGTGCCCATGTTATTCTCGAGTTTGGTGCCTTATATCACCGTTGGTGCTTTTTTCCTGGCGATCGAATTGGTTTCAGGATTGGTCACCATGCTTCTTTTACCGGCTATCGCTAATATTTTTCACAAGAGCCTTTTCCCCGAAGTTGCTCCGGCTACCCATCAAGGAAAAAGCAAAGGACATAAGTAAATGAAAAAAATAAACATAAAACAATAGAGGAAATGAGAATGAAAAATGCAACTCGGTACTTATCGGCATCGTTATTGGTTTTGGCGCTTTTTGCCGCTTCGGCCTTTGCTGCCTACGATGCCACCGCGATTATGAAAAAATCGCATTTGAGCTATTACTACGCCGGTAATGACGGCATAACTGAAGTCAATATGACTTTAACCAACAAAAGAGGAAAAGAGCGTAAACGCGAATTTACCATGCTCCGACTCGACCTTAAAGAAGGTGGGAAACAGGATTATTATACTTATTTTAGAAAGCCTTCCGATGTTGCCCGCTTAACTTTTATGGTTCATAAGATTCCCGACGGTAATGATTTGCGCTGGATTTATATTCCTTCCATCGATTTGGTAAAACCGATTTCCGCCGATGATAAAAACTCCAGTTTCGTAGGCTCTGATTTTACTTACGAAGACGTTTCCGGACGCCATTGGACGGAAGACAACCACACTTTCAAAGGAGTCTCACAGCTAAACGGGAAACCGGTCTTTGTTATCGAATCTGTTCCCAAAAAGCCGTACAAAGGATTTGCCAAGAAAATTTCCTATATCGACACCACCAATTACCTCCCTCTTAAAGAGGAATATTTCAATAAAAGAGGGAAAATGATTCGTCTTTTTACCGCCAACAAAATTGAAACTATTGACGGCATCCCCACGGTTATGGTGCGAACCATGGAAAACCTCAAAAAGGGCAGTAAAACCACGGTAGCTTTTTCCAAAATAAGTTATAATGTTGGCCTTAATAAAGGTATTTTCACCGAACGCTATCTCAAAAACCCGCCACGGAAATACATTAAATAATGGGGGTAAAGCAGATGAGAAAAATACCAATGATCGTACTGGTGTTACTGCTTTTGGCCGTAACACCGACCTTTGCTCAGTCCGATTTGAATATCAGTGGGTTTTTGCAAAGTCTTTACGGAGGGAGAATTGATAAAAACAATCCCACCAATACCGAACAAACAGCCTCGGAAACCCGCCTTCAATTGCGCTTGGAGCATTTCGGTGATCGAGGAGAGTTTTTCGGGCGGCTCGATTTTTATTATGACGGCGCCGATTCGTCACAGTACGATTGGGAACTCCGTGAAGGTTATATGAAATTTAGAATGGGCAACAACTTTGACTTTAAAGTCGGTCGCCAAATACTAACATGGGGAACGGGTGATTTGATTTTTATCAATGATGTCTTTGCCAAAGATTATTATTCTCTTTTTATCGGTCGTGATGACCAATATTTAAAAGCTCCGCAAAATGCTTTAAGAATGGAATATTACAATCCCCTTGGTGCCTTTTCTTTGGTTTGGACACCGCGTTTCGAACCTAACCGTCTTCCCCGAGGAGAAAGATTGAGCTACTTCAATCCTATGGCGGATAGCGGACGGGGCGCTATTGTCGGCACCGCTATCAGTCCTTCTTATTATTTTGACCCGCCGGTACCGGAACCTAAATTCAAAAACAGTGAAATCGCCACCCGTTATCAAAGAAGGGTTGGTAATTTTAATACCGCTCTGTATTTCTACCATGGTTTTTATAAAAACCCCTTCGGTTTTGATCCGGTTAAGATGACGGCTGTTTATCCTAAACTTAATCTCTATGGAGCTTCTCTTCGCGGGGCGGTGTTTAGCGGGGTTTTATGGTTGGAGGGCGGTTATTATGATTCCCGTCAGGATACAAACGGCGATAACCCCTTTATGCCCAATTCTTCGGTCTCCGGACTGATAGGTTTCGAACGTCAAGTTGCCAGTGACCTAACGGTTAATGCTCAGTGGCAGTTGAGTTATATGCTTGATTACGACACTTATAAAGCTCAGCAGCAACAAACGAACCCCCAAGGGTATATCCGTGATGAGGTTTATCACTTATTAACCAGCCGTATTACCCAGAAACTGAATTCCGAAACCATAATTCTTTCGGGCTTTGTTTTTTATTCACCTTCCGATGCCGATGTTTATGCTTTGGTTTCCGCCGAGTATAAATATACCGATGAAATATCTTTAAAAGTAGGAAGCAATATTTTTGACGGAAAACATCAAAGTACCGATTTTGGACAGTTTGCCAAAAACGACAATGTGTATCTTAAAATGACCTATGGCTTCCAATAAGCAGTAAGGAATAACAATGACTTTAGAAAACTCTGTCAGACTATTTGCGGGAATAATGATTTTGGTGTCTCTTTTGTTATATTGGTTGGTATCCCCGTATTGGCTATTATTTACCGCTTTTATAGGGTTGAATCTGATACAATCATCTTTTACCAAAATCTGTCCGGCGGAAATGTTTTTCAAAAAAATGTTTTTTAAAAATAAATAGCCAGCGAACAATTGCTTAATTATGACCTAAAAAAGCCACCAAGATGTGGCTTTTTTTATTTCTTTCAATAAAACACCGTTAGACCATTAATTAAATTGTCTTGATAAAAGACACGGCCGTATTTATAATTAAATTGATATACAAAAGGAGTCGATATATAATTGTATGAATTACAATTTCCAAAAATTTACCTATTATGGGTTGATGATTTTGCTCATAGTTATTGCTCTGGGAGCAATGTATGGGTGTAATGGCTCTTCATCTCCTATAAATCCGATATCGGTCAATAATTATTATATCAAAGGTTTTATCGTTGAAAATCCCAATATCGACAAAGCCGGTGTTGATTCCACTCAAATAGTCCTTTCTCTAAAACGCAATGATACCGTTCTATCCACGGCCCAAATTAAATTCAACAATCAAACGCTATCTTTCAACAATCCTCTGTTCGCTCTTGATTCGGTATATTCTTTCTCCGATTTTCCGACTCCTTTGCTTTCCCCTCAAACATACGAAATAGTAATTAATGATTCTTTAAATTACCTTGATACTATAAATACAATTATAACCGATACCTTTTCAATTATACAGGTCTTTCCAGAACAGCGAATATTAACCCCTTACCATTACGCTAATATATCCTGGAATAGCGCCAGCAATGTGGAGGGTTATGTTATTGCAGCTACCTTAAGAGATTCCATTTATACCGGTTTTGGTTTTAGCGCATATGTTACCTCTCAAACCAATAGTGCCACCTATCCGCTGGAAGCTTTTCGTCAAAGCAATCTCGATGTTCCCGACACCGGTTGGTATTATCTTTATGTTTACGGTTATACTGGAGTTCCCGACAGTGCTTTATCGGAAAAGTTTTTGCCGGTGCGTTTTCCCACTCAGTTACTTGACAATATTAATTTTGATCATTTAAAAGGACACTTGGGATCGATAGTCGTTTCCAAAAAAGATTCTATACGCATTGTTCTTCAATAATATCTTATAGTTTCTGCATTTCTTCTCAATCAGGCTTTATTTTTATTGCTTCTTGCTGATGATATGGCTAATTTTTTGTATGTCTGATTATAACCATTTAATAGAACATCTGAAAAAGTTAAAAACCGAACAGATCAATAGGAACACTTTGGATATCGATCGGTTAAGTTCCATAGAAATCGTCAAAAAAATCAACGAAGAGGATAAGACCGTAGCTTTTGCCGTTGAAAAACAACTTCCCCAAATAGCTCGTACGGCGGAAATATTTGCCGCTACTTTAAAAAACGGGGGGCGGGTTATTTATATCGGCGCGGGAACATCGGGACGTTTGGGAGTCTTGGATGCTGCCGAGTGTCCTCCCACCTTCAATACCGAACCCCAGCAGATTGTGGGAGTTATCTCCGGAGGTTATGAGACCCTTGTTTTGTCACAAGAGGGAGTGGAAGACCGCCAAGATGAAGCCGTAGCGGATTTGAAAAAAATCGAGCTCAACAATAATGATTTCGTTATTGGCTTGGCGGCTTCCCGAAGGACTCCTTATACTCTTGCCGGGTTAACTTACGCCCAAAAAATCGGATGTAAAACAGCTTTTATCGTTTGTAATAAGATTGATGATTCGGCTCTTGCCGATTTAAAGGTAGATAGATTAATTGAGCTCGAGGTCGGTCCCGAAGTAATTACCGGCTCGACCAGAATGAAATCGGGTACCGCTCAAAAGATGACCCTTAACATGATTTCCACCACCGCCATGATTTTGTTGGGAAAAACTTACGGTAATCTAATGGTTGACTTACAAGCTAATTCCGAAAAGCTCGCCGCTCGTTCCCGCAAGATTTTGATGGACATTTTCAGCATCTCTTTGGAAGAAGCGGAAAAGCTAATCAAGCAGGCAGATGGCTCGGTTAAAATAGCCATTGTGATGAAACAACATTCTTGTGACTTGAAAACAGCCCGAAAGAAGTTGCGAGAAGCCAACGACTTCATTTCCAAAATGAAATAAAAAAACAAAATAACAGGAGCAAAAATGTTAAAAAAATTTATTATTACCGTTTTTATTTGTGCTGATATTTTTATCCTAAATCAATTTACATCCGCGGAATCAAATAATTCACCGAAGGATAGTGCGAATACCTTTCAAAATTTAACGGAAAAAGAATTAACCTTTAAAAAAGATAGTATTTTCTCCATTATTAATGAAAAATATCAAACTGTCAAACCAATAATTAAGCACAGCTGTTTTGATTGTCATAGCCAAAAGACCGCTTATCCCTGGTACTACAAGCTCCCCATAATCAAAGGTATGATTGATGACGATATTAAAGAAGCGAGAGAGCATCTTGACTTTTCCAACGACTTTCCTTTTAAAAGTAAACACAAAATTCTCCCCCTGCTTAATGAAATCAAAATCGAGGTAAAAGAAAAAGATATGCCCTTATGGAGTTATCGCCTTATACACAGAGGAACGACCATTAAAGGCAAAAAAATGGATTCTCTTTTCCAATGGATAGATTATAGTACGACTATGCTTATCAATTTTTACCAGCAAGCTAATATCCCATTTGATACCACCGATGAAGACGAAGATTAGTTGAAAAAAGTGTATCATAAAACCCACCGCAAGCTGTATAGCACCAGATTATTAAGACGCTTATATAAATATAAAAAATATAAATATATAGGCGCCATACCGCAAGGGGCTTGTTGAAAAACCTTATCCACTGTTGTGTTGGGTCTTGAGCCCGTATAAACGGGATTGTGACCCAACACGTAAGTTTATGTGAATTAAGAGCAGCGAGTCACACAAATCCGTTGGTACGGATTTACAAGACCTGCTGTAACGGTGTGTCGGGACTTTATCAACACTCCCTTTAGGGTAGGTTAATTGCGTACCTTCAAGTTCACATAATATCAAATGTACTCATTGGTACAGAAACAATCTCTTGAATTTCTTATTCGAAACATAACATC
>JAADHM010000072.1 GCA_013151855.1 FCB group bacterium
CACGATGAACTCGATAAAATCTTTCATCATTTCATCCTTTCCAATTAGAATTTGAAGTTGAGACTCCGTATTGAATTACATTATTTATATTAAAATTACTATAAGCCACGAAGCCAAAAACAACAATAACTTCTTTTTTATCCCTCTGTTGTTTTTTCCGGCGTTTTTTCCGTTGCCTGTGCTTCAGCTACGGCGGCTTTTTTCTTTTTGCGTGTTTTTTTCGGACGCTCCTTGATAAAATTTTTCAAAGTAATCTCCGATACATCCTCACCTTTTTTGGCTTTATGATACTTTTCAATAAAACCAATCTGGGTTAGCAAAGTCTTGACCGTATCAGAAGGCTGTGCGCCTTGGTTCAGCCACTTGGTGAGTTTATCTTCAAAAACTTTAACTTCTGCCGGTTTCACAATAGGATTGTAGGTGCCGATTATTTCCAAAAACCGTCCATCACGAGCACGCCGGGAATCTGTAGCCACAATGCGATAAAAAGCCTGTTTCTTAGCACCGCGGCGCAGAAGTCTTAAATGTACAGCCAAACGAAACCTCCGTAATTAAAGATTAAACGGGGCAAACCCTTTGGGAAACCCCTTAAATTTCATTTTATTCATATTTCCAAACATCTTTTGCATAGCAAAAAACTGTTTTAAAAGCTGATTTACCGCTTGAATGGAATTCCCCGAACCAACGGCAATGCGCCTTTTGCGGGAACCATCAATTATGGAAGGATTACGCCGTTCCTTTATGGTCATTGATTTTATTATAGCTACCATCCGTTCCATATCGTGTTCGTTAACTTTTATATTTTTAAAAGCCTTCCCCATACCAGGTATCATACCCAGAAGAGAATCAAGCGGTCCCATTTTTTTTAACTGTTTCATTTGCTCAAGAAAATCTTCAAAATCAAATTTCGCCTTTAATAATTTCTCCTGCATGGCGGTGGCTTGTTCCATATCGATTGTTTCTTGAGCTTTTTCTACCAAGGAAACGATATCCCCCATTCCCAAAATACGCGAGGCCATGCGATCGGGATAAAATGGTTCCAAATCCGATAACTTTTCCCCCACCGAAGCCAGCTTTATGGGACACTGCGTTACCTCTCTAATGGACAAAGCGGCACCCCCGCGGGCATCACCATCCAGCTTGGAAAGAACCACACCCGTAATTTGCAGACGGTTATGAAATTCCAAAGCAATATTGACAGCGTCCTGACCGGTCATAGCATCGGCAACAAGCAATATTTCGTCGGGATGAACATCGGCTTTGATTTGTTCCAATTCCAACATCAACTCATCATCGATATGCAACCGTCCCGCCGTATCCAAAATCACCAAATCAATGAAATTTTTCTGAGCATACTTTATGGCTTCACGACAAATTTGCGGCGGTTTTTTATTCTCAAGATAAAAATGTTCCACGCCAATTGAATCCGCTAAAACTTTTAATTGCTTCACCGCAGCGGGTCGATATATATCCGCCGCTACCAACAACGGCTTCTTATTTTTACGTTTCGTCTGTAAAGCTAATTTCCCCGCTAAGGTTGTTTTACCCGATCCTTGCAAACCACAAATCATATAAATAGTGACCGACTTATCCAAAGGAGCAAGAGGAACAACTTCGCTTCCCAGTAAACTAACCAGTTCATCGTGAACAATCTTTATTACCTGCTGTCCGGGTTCAATCGCTCTTAACACTTCCCGCCCCACAGCTTTGGCTTCGACCGCTCTAACAAAATTACGAGCGACTTTATAATTCACATCGGCTTCTAACAGCGCTTGACGCACTTCCCGCATAGCATCCTTTATATTCTTTTCCGTCAGGATACCGACGCCACGCAGTTTTTTAAAAATCTGCTCGAACTTTTCCGTTAAATTACCAAACATAAAACAAAAGAATTAATCAGCAGTTAAAAACAACCGCCTAAAACCTTTCCCTCAAATAATAAAATACAAATAACAATATACCAACTTCAAAAAGTGGTAAGAAGTTAATATAGCTTTTAAATATAGTTAAATCGAATTAATTGGCAAGAAAATTATTATATTCAAACGATGAAAGAAATATTGTTAATCTCTCGTAAAGCAGATAATTACAATAACTTGTGAAAGAAATAAATTATTTTATAATATTTCGTATCATTTTAGTGGTCGGCAGACGCCCCCGTCTACCACATTTTAACTTAACTGGCAAGACCCTATGAGAGCATGCCCTACTATTACTTTTTTATTAATAATTTATCAGGTAAATGCTTGTCGATTTTTTCCTCCAATTACATTGACAGTCAATAAGAAATATGATAATTAACGATATTATTTGAGACAACAGACAAAATGAGGTTATTTCTTGAATGGATTTTTCTCATCTCCCCTATTTCGGTGAATCACTCTCTTTGTTGACTGCGGTGGTTTGGGCCTTTGCCGTTATCTTGTTTAAAAAAAGCGGTGAAAAAGTACATCCTATCGGTTTAAATTTGTTCAAAGATACTTTTGGTATGATTCTTTTTATTCCCACTTTGTGGTTTTTTGGCGAGGAGATATTTCGCCCGGCACCTTTCAATGATTATTTTTTGTTATTATTCAGCGGAGTTTTGGGAATCGGTATTGCCGACACTCTTTTTTTTCAATGTCTTAACCACCTCGGTGCCGGCCTTACAGCTATTATTGACTGTTTTTATAGTCCCTTTATTATTGGTTTATCGATTCTCTGGTTAGGGGAAAGCCTCACCGTTTTTCAAATTATAGGCGTAGCGCTCATTATTTCGGCGATTTTAACCGCCACCTATCGTAAACATGCCCAAGATATAACTCGACATAATCTTATCCTTGGTATCACCTATGGTATTTTATCGATGGCTTTTATGGCGGTGGGGATTGTAATGATTAAGCCCCTTTTGGATCGCTCGCCACTTCTGTGGGTGACGGAAATCCGTCTGGTGGGAGGGATTACGGTCTTATGGCTTCTCCTTGTTTTTCATCCAGCACGCAGAAAAATTATTACTTCCATCTTTTCGCGACAAAAATGGGTTTATACTGTTTCAGGTTCTTTTGTCGGAGCGTATCTATCATTAATACTCTGGTTAGGAGGGATGAAATTTACGCAGGCGTCCACCTCGGCGGCTTTGAATCAAACCAATAATATTTTTATCTTTATTTTTGCCGCTATTTTCTTAAAGGAAAAAATTACTTGGCAACGGACTATTGGTATTATCCTTGCCGTAAGCGGGACTTTGCTGGTCACTTTCGGAAAAATTTGACCAACTTTTACCCCTTTGTTGACAATCTTTATACAATCCTTAAATTAAAGAATGAATGAGATTGAAAATTATAATCAGATTGTAAAAATATTAGCTTTAACCAAGTTTTCGCAGTTAAGCTCGCGCCTATTGGACTCTTTGATTTCGCATTTCGGCAATTTGGAACGTATTATCAACGCCGATGCCGGTTCTTTGATGGCTATCAACGGCATGACCGCAGAAATTGCCAACAAAATCACCAAAGCCGCTTCCTATTTGCCTAAAGCTCAACAGTATCAAAATACCTTAAGTCAACAGAATATTTCTATCATATCCCGTTTTGATGCTGACTATCCTTCCCGCCTGTTTGAACTAAACAATCCTCCTTCAATTTTATATCTGCGCGGTAAATTACCGGATAATAACAAAAAAATAGTGGCTTTGGTGGGGACAAAACAAGCAACCAATGAAGGGATAGAACTAACGACCAAAGCCGCCAAAGAATTTAGTCAGGCAAAGGTTCAAATAATTTCGTCGCTAAATTCCGGTATCGGTGCCGCCGCCCATTTAGGCGGAAAGAACACGAACAGTGTTTCATTCTCAGTACTTAACAGTGGTTTTGAGAAAATCTATCCCGATGAAAACCAACCGTTGGCCAATGATATTGTGATCCACGGAGGCTTGTTGAGTGAGTATCCTCCCGAAGCGGAATTTGAGAAAAAAAATTATAAATCATCGAACCGTATAATCGCCGGTTTGGCCCAAGCGGTGGTAATTACCGAATTTTATAAGGATTCTATACAAACATTAGACCTGCTATCCTGTTGTAGCCAGATTGGAAAGTTATCTTTTATTTTAATCGATCCCAAATGGGGTGCTTTAACGGACAAAGAAAGTATGAACTTGGCTGTTTCTTATGGTGCCCTTCCTATGGTGGGGTTAAATAAAATTGATGACATCATCAATTCCTTGGTGTAATTTGAGACCATGGATGACTATTACCTGACGATAAACAAACCTTCCCTAGCAGAGATAAAAATAAAAGGTTCCCGATTCATCGGTCGCACCGTATTGGTTAACAGTGTTGATGAAGCATTGGAAGAACTTAATCTGATACGGAAAAAAGAATTTGCCGCCACCCATAATTGTTATGCTTACCTTGTTGGAATCAACGACAAAAACACCGCTTATAAATACTCCGACGATGGTGAACCCGGTGGCACCGCCGGTCGTCCCATTTATGATGTTATCGCAGGTAGTAAGCTCACCAATATTCTTCTTGTGGTTACTCGTTACTTCGGCGGCACCAAACTGGGAACCGGCGGTCTGGTGCATGCTTATAGTGAAACCGCCAAGCTTGTTTTGGGAAAATCGGGAATAAAAGAAAATTTCATTACCGACCGTTTTAAAATAGAAATTGCTTTCCCACAATATGACAAGCTAATACAGACCATACATAAACACAACGCCACCGTTATCACTTCCGATTTTAGTGACCATGTCTCCGTTGTTTTAGAAATACGGCGAAGTATGTCAGATTTTTTAACCAAAGAGATAACCGAGTTATCGAAGGGCAAAGCCAAAATTGAAAAATTACCATAAGAAAAAAACAGTCGATTGTTTGGGAATGGGCATTGCGCCTTTTGATTTGCTCTTTTATGTTAATCAATATCCCCAAGCGGGACAGAAAATAGACGCCGATGATTTCTATATGCAAGGAGGCGGACCGGTGCCTAATGTTCTTATCGGTTTATCGAGGATGGGGTATAAAACCGCTTTAATTACCGCTATGGGAGACGACTTGTTCGGGAGAATGGGAATTGAAGAGCTAAAAAAAGAAGGGGTTGATTATAGCTTTGTAATTGTTAAAAATAAGCCTTCTCTTTTGGCCACGGGTTGGATTGAAAATAAAACCGGACAGCGCACCATGGTCTTGAGCCGCAAAATTTTTGTCAATCCTTCCGACATTATTTTATCAAAATTGCCTCTGCCGAAAATAATTCATCTCGACGGTCGTGATATACCGGCAACGATGAAACTTGCCCGCTGGGGGAAAAGAATAGGCGCTTCGGTATCGTTCGATATCGGCTCGATGCGCAACGATGTTGCGGAAGTTTTTCCTTTCGTTGACCATTTAGTGGTGGCTGAAAACTATGCTTTTCCTTTCACCCATACCAAAATTGCTAAAAAAGCGATAAAGAAGCTATCCACTATATGCCCGGGTACTATTGTCATTACCGAAGGGATTAAAGGCTCTACCGGATGGGATAACAAAAAGCATAAGTTTTTCTTTCAACCGGCATTTAAAGTTAAAGATATTGACACCACCGGCGCCGGCGATTGTTATCACACCGGATATCTCTACGGCCTTTTGAAGGGCTATAACCTCGCTAAGCGGATGGAACTCGGCTCGGCGGCGGCAGCCTTGAAATGTACCCAACCGGGCGCCCGAAGCGGTATCCCTACGGAAAGAGAATTGTTGCGTTTTTTAAAGAGTAACCCCCAAACATATAAATAATAATTATGTTAACCACTTTAAATAACATAGACCACGCCATATTTTTCTTTATCAATGTAAAACTCGCCAACCCGATTACCGATTTTATCATGCCCATAGTTACTTCCGACAATCTGTTGCGTCTTTTATACGCCCTGGCAATGATTATTATTTTATGGAAAGGAAACGCCCGCCTGCGCTGGATGGTTTTGTTCTCAGCATTGGTTTTATTGTTTACTGACCAAATATCCGCCCATTATTTAAAAAATTGGATAGCTCGTATTCGCCCTTGTCATACTCTTTGTCCGGCATTGAATGAAATAAATTTACTGGTAAAATGCGGCAGTGGTTTTTCCATGCCTTCTTCTCATGCCGCCAACGCTTTCGGTCAGGCTGGTTTATTTGGTTATTTTTATAAAAAAAGTCGCTGGTATTTGTATACTTTTGCCTTTCTGATAGCTATTAGCCGTATTTTTGTCGGCGTGCATTATCCGGCTGATGTTTTGGTGGGAATAATTTTAGGAATCTTATTGGGTTTAATGGGTGCTTGGGGGTTCAAAAAGTTTGAGTCTCACATTTTAAAATCGCAAAAAAAGGAAGGTTGACCATGCCTTATAAAATAGAAGTTATCAAAGGAGATATCACCCAAGTTGACGCGGAAGCCATCGTAAATGCCGCCAACAATCATTTTTGGATGGGTGCCGGTGTGGCAGGCGCTATCAAACGAGCCGGCGGTGATATTATTGAAAAAGAAGCCATAAAAAAAGGTCCGGTTTTACCCGGAGAAGCGGTTTTTACCACTGCCGGAAAGCTGAATTATAAAGCGGTTATTCATGCGGCGGTTATGGGACAGGATTTGCATACTTCCGATAAGTATATTCGACAAGCCACCATAAGCAGTTTAAATATTGCCGAAAAGTTAAACTTTCACTCTCTTGCTTTTCCCGCTTTCGGCACCGGTGTGGGCGGGTTTCCCATGAAAGCCTGTGCCCATGTCATGATTAGAGCCGTGCGCGGATATGAAACTCAAGCAAAAAATATAGAGAAGGTGATTTTTTGTCTTTTCGATGAATACGGGTATAAACTGTTTACGGAAGAACTGACGAAGGAATATTAAGAAATCCTGCCGCCGGTTATGGAGACATTTTTACTTTAAATTTACCGTTCACTTTTAACTTTTGACCACGGTCGTTTTTATATTCACCGTTAACCGTGATAAAAAGATGTTTGCCACTGAGAGAATCAATCAGGTAAAAACCGTTGGCGGAGAGAAATATTTTATCTTTGGGCTTTAATTCATACTCGCCAAGGATATGAAGCAAACTTTTATTTTTTAAACGGTATTTATTTTCTTTTAAATTTAAGGGAAGCTGCAAAAAAAGCCGTGCTTTCCAATACTCATCGAAAGTAAAGATAATAGGCGCTTGTTGGCGCTTTTTTTCCTTTTTTGCCCATCTGGCGCCAATAGTCAGAATTGCCGTGTTTCCTTCTCCCCTTTTTATTTTTATTTTGGCATAAGGGTCCCCCAAGACCGCTTTTTCGACAAAGGAAGTTTGCTGAACCTTTACTCTTTTTTGAGTTTCAGCACTGGTGACGTATAAATCGAGACGATAGCGGCTGGTACAACCGGAGATGGCAATAATAAAGGCTACCACAATGACCGTTTGAAAAAAGAAACGATAAATCACTTTTTGTTTCATACTGAATTATAAAAGTAAAAGATATTGATGTCAATGAGGAGATTACTTAATCAATCTAAATGGGCATTTCGACAATGCGGTATCTTTTGTAAACTTTTGCCCCCATTTGTTCCGCCGCTTTACACATCAGTTCATTGGTCTCCAAAATCCAAGATAATTCCGCCCAAGCGTAACCCTTTGACCTTCCCTTTTTGTAAGTAGCCAAATAGAGCATAGAGTCGATTCCTCTTTTTTGAAATTGAGGAATAACACCAAAAGTTATCAAACGCACGCCGTCAATTTTATTTCTCACTTTGGTATGCCACAGGAGTTTTAACAAACCCAAGGGAAATAATCTCCCCTTGAGGTGAATAAGGGCTTGATTCAAATCCGGCAGCGCCAAGCTAAAAGCGACCGGTTGACCCTCATATTCGGCAATAAAAACCAAATCGGGATCTACCACCTGTTTTAAGTTTTTGGCGGTATAATCAAACTCCTCTTTTTCCATGGGAACAAAACCCCAGTTATACTGCCAAGCTTGGTTATATACAGTATTAATCAACTCTACTTCTTTATCAAATGCCGACATTTTTAAATTGCGTAAAGTTATATTACTACGCTTGGCCAATTTATCTACAACTTTTTGGATACGTTCAGGAATGCCTTCTTCTTTGGTCAGTTTATATGCCAGCAGGTCCATGGTTTTTTTCAAGCCGAATTTTTCCGCCAATTTGGGCAAATACGGTTGATTGTAAGTCATCATTATCACCGGAGGGGAATCAAAACCCTCCACCAAAAAACCGCACTCGTGATTGGTGGAAAAGTTCATCGGTCCCCGCATCTTCTCCATCCCGGCTTTTTTTAAAGTAATCATAGCAACTTTGAGCAAAGTGGAGGCTATTTCGTAATCGTCAGGACAATCAAAAAAGCCAAAAAATCCCACTTGTTCGTTATGATATTGATTGTGGTTATAGTTTATACAGGTAGCGATTCTTCCGACAATTTCGTTATTTTTTTTAGCTAAAAAGAGTTTTACCGAAGCTGTTTTATAGAAAGGGTTTTTCTCCCAATCAAAAAATTCTTTGCGTTCCATCAAAAGGGGAGTCACATAATTCTTGTCGTTGCGATAAAGATAATTGGGGTATGTGATAAATTTTTTGAGTTGTGATGACGACTCGACTTCAACTACTTCAATCTTTGCCATTTTTTATTATGATATGAGACCTTTAGCACGACCTACTTTAGCCATAACCTCCACCACACGGTCCAGCTGTTCATCGGTATGGTTAGCGGTATAAGAAGTGCGAATCATCGCTTGCCCGGGGGGAACGGCAGGGGAAATAACCGGATTGGTGAAAACACCATTGTCGAATAATTCTTTCCAGAAAGCGAAAGCATCAAGATCATCACCCACAACGATAGGCACAATGGGAGTCGCAGAGTTACCAACATTAAATCCCAAATCGCGAAATTCTTTTTGCATCCGACGGGCATTTTTCCACAATCTTTCCCGACGCTCCGGTTCGGATTCCAAAATATCCAAAGCCGCCAGCACCGCCGCCGCATTGGAAGGCGGTATGGAAGCGGAGAAAATTAAAGAACGAGCGGTATGCTTTACATAATCTATAACTTTGGCATCGGCGGCTATAAATCCGCCCAAAGAAGCAAATGATTTGGAGAAGGTTCCCATTGTTATATCGACCTCATCGGTCAGACCGAAATGCTCCGCCGTACCAGCGCCTGTTGCACCTAAAACTCCGATACTATGAGCATCGTCAACCATCACGCGCGCCCCATATTTTTTAGCAATTTTCACCAGAGGAGGTAAATCAACAATATCGCCTTCCATAGAAAAAACACCATCGACAACAATCAGTATGCCGCCACGAGAGTTGTTGTTTCTAACATTGTCAATCACCCGCTCCAAATCGTTTCATATCGTTATGAGCGAATTTATAAACCTTTCCGTACGATAACCGAGCACCATCGACAATACATGCATGATCTTGACGGTCAATGATAACGGCATCATTTTTCAACACCAAAGTGGAAATAGTACCTAAATTAGTTTGAAAACCGGTAGAAAAAACTTGTGCCGCTTCTTTTTTCATAAACTTGGCCAGGCGGTCTTCCAGTTCGATATGTAAATCAAGGGTGCCGTTCAAAAACCGCGACCCGGTACATCCCGAGCCATATTTTCGTGCGGCTTCCGCGGCGGCTTCTTTTACTTTGGGGTGATTTACCAAGCCTAAGTAGTTATTGGAACCAACCATAATACATTTATGGCCATCAATTAATACTTCATCGCCCGGTGCTGATTGTAAAGGATGGAAATAGGGATAAATGCCCAATGCTTTTACATTGTCAGCATCAGCATAATTATAACATTTTTCGAATATATCTTTATATGAGACGATAGTTTTGTCCTTTGTTTGCAAATAAGCTCCTTTATGAGGTATTTTATTTTACGTTCAAAAAATCATAAAACCACTTTTTTGCTTCCTTGTCAAGAGCAAATAACAAGAGAACTTGTTAAATAAAATCAATAAATCAATATTTTTGAAAAAAATACTTGACAATTATGAGCATATGCTTATTATGTAAATAAAAAAGGAGTAAACCGATGGTTCGTCCCAAATGTCAGCGAAGAGTGAGTGATTTCCCTTCTTGTAGCTATTTTAAACCTCAAGGAAAACCAATGGGGAAACTTAAGGAAATTATTCTTACTATTGATGAATTGGAAGCAATCAGATTGGCTGATTTGGAGGGTCTTTATCAGGAATCAGCGGCGCAACAAATGGAAATCTCCCGTCAAACTTTTGGGCGTATCCTCATCAGCGCTCATCATAAAATCGCCGAAGCTTTAATTGATGGAAAAGCAATAAAAATCGAAGGAGGTGAATTTCAAATGGCAGACGCTCGTAAATTTGAATGTTTTGACTGTGGTCACAACTGGGAAGCTCCTTTTGGCACCGGTCGACCACAAGAATGATGCCCTTCCTGTAAGAGCAGAAACATTGGCCGTGCTTTAGATGACCGGGGAAGAGGTATGGGAAGAAGATGTGGCATGGGCGCCCATCAAGGAAGAGGCAGAGGACAAAAATGCCATTAATTTTTTAAACAGGAGTTAGACAAATGAAAATTGCGGCAGTTATTATGATTAACTCTAACTAATAATCAGTTCGCCTTTTTGAAATCTTCCATAAATTGAGCCAGTTTTTCAACTCCTTCCATCGACATGGCATTGTATAGAGACACTCTGACACCGCCAACGGAGCGATGACCCTTCAAGCCACCCATATCGGCAGCTTTGGCTGCGGCAATAAATTTTTGTTCCAATTGCTCATTAGGCAGGCGCATAGTAATATTCATCCAACTGCGGCTATCGGGTCTTACCGTGCCTTTATAAAAATCGGGATGCGAATCCATCAGTTGATAAATACGTTCCTTTTTAGCTCTATTTATTTTTTCTATGGCTTGAAGGCCCCCTTGTTTTTTAATCCACTCCAACACCAGTTTCACCACATAAATAGAAAAGACCGGAGGGGTATTGAATAATGATTTTTTCTTGATATGAGTGCGGTAATCAAGCATCGTTAAGTTGCCTTCAATACATTTATCAGCCATAGCCTGACTGATAATAACCAATGTCGCTCCGGCGGCGCCAAGGTTTTTTTGCGCTCCGGCATAAATCAAATCAAACTTTTTAAACTCACGTTGACGAGAAGCAATATCCGATGACATGTCACAAATCATGGGGATATTTCCAACGTCCGGGAACTTTTGCCACTGGGTACCGTGAATGGTATTGTTGGAAGTCAGATGGAGATAAGCGGCGTCATCGGGCACATCTATTTTCTCGGGAATACGGTCATAGTTAGTATCCTTGGAAGAGCCGGCAAGATGTACTTTACCCACTTTTTGAGCTTCCGCGATGGCTTTGCTTGACCAAGCACCGGTATCGACATAGGCTGCCGTTTTATCGGATGTTAGAAAATTCAACGGAATCATGGCAAATTGCATAGAAGCACCGCCGCCCAAAAACAGAATATGGTAACTGTCATCCAGTCCCAAAAGCTCTCGCACCAAAGCGATAGCATGGTCATTGATTTCTTCAAACTCTGCCGAGCGATGGGAGATTTCCATCACCGACATTCCCGTTCCTTTATAATCCAACAGCTCTTCTTGTATCCGTTGCAAAACTTCCAGAGGAAGCGTTGCGGGACCGGCATTGAAATTAAATATTCGATGTGTCATTTTTTACCTCATTAAAGTTTATCTCAAGAGACATATTATTTCTGTTTCCTTTTTATGTATTCATCGATAAGTTGGTCAACGACGATCCCAATTCTAATCATATTTTCTTGGGTGGAAGCACCGATATGGGGAGTGAAAATGGTATGGGGAGCATCAAATAAAGGGGAATCCTGCGGCGGATCGGAAGCCCAAACATCGGTGGCAAAACCAGCCAGCTTCCCGCTTTTCAGAGCCTCGACAATATCTTCCTCAACGACACAAGGACCGCGCCCGGTATTGACCATATAAGCACCATCCTTGCAATATGATAATGTTTTTTTGTTAATGATTCCTTTGGTCGACTCAATTAATGGCATGTGTAAAGAAAGATAATCGGATTCTTCCATCACTTCTTTCATGGTGGGACGAATTTCAGCGAAGTCGGAAAAGAATACATCGGGATGCCACGCCAAGACTTTCATCCGGAAAGCTTGTGCTCGCATGGCAAGGGCGGTACCGATTCGCCCCATTCCCAAAATCCCCAAGGTTTTGCCGAATAGCTCGGTGCGTTTGAGTTCTTTTTTCAACCATTTTCCCTCTCGCATGGATTTATCGGCTTGGGTAATATGATTGGGTAAAGCAATAATAAGAGCGAAAGCCAATTCCGCCACTGCCGTCGTCGATGCTTCCGCCGTATTGTCAACTTTAATTCCTTTTTCTTGAGCATATTTAAGGTCAATGTTGTCCAACCCCACTCCGCCTCTGATAATATATTTCAACTTCGGTGAGGAATCGATATATTCTTTGGTGACTTTGGTTTTACTGCGGACTAAAATAATTTCCGCTTCCGCTTGGCGAGTTTTATCGTCGGTTACCTCTCCGTATTTGGTCAATTTTTCCGGAAGCGTAGCATCAAAGGCATCTGATATAAGTATTAGCATCGTTATCTATCCTTTCTAAATTATTCGCTTAATAAATTTACCACCATACCACTGCGTAATTTTGGTTCGAACCAAGTTGATTTGGGAGGCATCACTTCATCGGCATCGGCGATTTTAATCAATTGTTCCACCGTTACGGGAGGTAACATAAAAGCCGCTTTGTATTCATAGTTATCAACCATCTTTATCATTTTGTCGATACTATCTAGCCCTCCGACAAAATCAATCCGTTTATCGGTGCGAATATCGGTGATCCCCAAGATTGGCGCTAAGAGATTATTGGTTAAGATAGCCGAATCCATGGAATTGACCGGATGTTTGGCATCATAAGTATTATCCTCGGGCATTAAAAGATACCACTGCCCTTCGCAATACAAACCGATTTGATGATTTTTAATGGAAGTAATTCTTGCCGGAAAATGTTGTATGTAGAAATATTTCTTAGCTTTTTCAAGCATTTCTTGAAGACTAAGACCATGTAAATCTTTTACCACCCGATTATAAGGAATAATATTCAATTCGTTATCGGGAAAGATTACATTTAAAAAATAATTATAAATTTCATTACCGGTATGATGGAGATTTTTCTCTTTTAGTTGCCGGCATACTTCCGCAGCCGCTTGAGAGCGATGATGACCATCGGCAATATACAACTCGTCTAATTGAGCAAATAATTTTTGCAATTCCGATTGGGAAGCATCATCCTTGATAACCCACAGTTCATGACGAACACCATCTTCAACCGTAAAGTCAACATTGGGCATTGGGGAAGTCAGTCTATCAAAAAGAGATTTAATTTCCCGATGGTGTTTAAAGATAGAAAATACCGGACCGACCTGAGCGTTCAAAGTTAAAATATGGCGGGCGCGGTCATTTACTTTCTCCGGGCGCGTATGTTCATGTTTTTTAATTATTCCCCGATTGTATTCATCCACAGAGGTGAGAGCCACTATCCCCGTTTGGCTTTTATTATCCATCGTTAAGCGATACAAATAAAAACAAGGTTCTTCGTCGCGTATCAAGATTTTTTCTTCAATGAGCTTATACAGATTTTCTTTTCCTCTTTGATAAACCTCATCGCTATATATGGAAATATTAGCATCAAAATCCACTTCCGGTTTGTTCACTCTTAAAAAGGAATGAGGATTGTTAGCAATCAAAGTTCGTGCTTCTTCGCTGGTGAGAACATCATAGGGAAGAGTTACTATCTCACGGGCTAGCTCCGGCTTGGGTCTTAATCCTCGGAAAGGTTTAATAGTTGCCACTGTCATACCTCTCTTTCAAAAATTATTGTGAACAAATTCACAACCATAATATAATTACATCTATAAAATAACTCAATAGATTTATAGGTCAACGCCTTTATATATTAATTAGGTTAATTTTTAGAAGAATTTTAAGTTAGTTTATATTAAATTATCTTAATAATTATGTCGTTAAGAACACAAACTTTTTAAAAAGATAAAAAAAACAGGCTGATAAAGAACCAGCCTGTTTTTATCTGAGTCAGTTTATAAAATCATTTCATATGCTTTGAAATCAACTTCGTCATTTCAAACATAGAAACTTTTTTCTTACCGCCGAAAACCTTCTTTAGTTTTTCATCGGCATTAATCATCCGGCGATTGATAGCATCCTGAAGTTTATTCTTTTTGATATAAATCCAGATTTTTTTAGTAACCTCAGTGCGCGGTATCGGTTTGTGTCCTACAACCGCTCCCAGAGCTTCGGAAAGAGTCATGGGACGCATAAAAGCCGCATTCGGTTTACGTTTGGTTTTGGCTTTTTTAGCCGGTTTTCTCTTGGTAGCGGCTTTACGCGTGGTTGTTTTTCTCGCCGCCGGTTTTTTCCTTGAAGTTGCTTTGCGGGCGGTTGCCTTTCTTGTAGTTGTTGCTTTTTTAGCAACGGTTCTTTTTTTGGCCGTTGTCTTTTTAGCAACAGCTTTTTTCTTGGGCGCTGCTTTTTTGGTTGTTTTCTTTTTGGCAACGACCTTCTTCTTAGGCGCTGCTTTTTTGGTTACCTTTTTGGGGGTAGCTTTCTTTTTTGCTACAGCCATTCTGTTACTCCTTAGCATTAAAGGTTAGTTTGTTATTCAGCTCTTTTGCGCTCTCTCAAAAAATATCCTTATCTACCATAACATACAACTTTTTTGAAATTTTTAGCAAGAAAAATTTAACGGAAAAAAATAAAAATTTAAAAAAATACAACCTAACTTTTATCTATTTTTTAATTTTTCAGAGGGAAATTAACCTTTGCGCATTTCAATAATAGGTGCCTCTTGAGGACAACCCAAACGAAACGGAAACCACTGCCCCACACCCGAAGAGGTATAAAGGTGACTGGTGCCCTTTTGATAATGTCCCCAGAGGTAACTGTCAGGCAACATCGGTTCCAAAAGAGAACGATGTCCCCAGCCAATCTGTCCTCCGTGAGTATGACCGGCAAGAGTTAAGGGGATGTTATAAGCGGTAGCGATATCAAAAACATGGGGGCGATGACTCATTAAAATGGTAAAATCATCATTATTTTTTTCTTTTAAAGTGGCATCCAAACATTCTTTGAAAAATTTCTGATGATTGGCGCTCAGCGTGCGCGGATCATCTAAGCCGCCTATAAAAATTGATATATCTCCTATGGTTAATTTTGTTCCTTGATTTATCAACAAGGGAATAGGAGAACGTTCAAATTCCTTTTTAACCCGTTTAATCCCTCGATAATATTCATGATTCCCCAAAGAAGCATAAATACCAAAAGGAGGTTGGAGCTGTTCCATCAATTTTAAAGACGGACCAAGAAGTTTTAAATCATCGGCAATATCACCGCTTACCAATATCAAATGAGGATTGTACTTTTTTGCTCTTCGTAATAAATCTTCCAAATCATCCAAAGTGACAAAATGACGCAGGTGCATATCGGATATATGTAGAATTTTGAAACCATTTAACTGGGGAGGCAGATTATTAATCACGATGACTTTTTTATATACTTTTATTTTACCCAAAGAGTTGACCATCCCCGAAGCTCCCGTTGCCAAAGTTATCACGGGAATCGCCGCTGCCGTTGTCTTGAGGAAAAGACGGCGATTATTATTAAAAGGGGAAGGTCGTTGTCGGTGAGTTCTATGGAATAGTTTTTCTAAAATCCAATCGACAAAATGCAAAAACCCTGAAAAAGGCAGAGAAAAAATAAGACATACTTCCCATATAAAAACAAGAACCAAACCTAAGCTCGCCCCAAACGATAAACTATCAAGAGAATAATACAGACCAAATCCCCATAAAAAAACCATTGTTATTCCGATGAGGGGTAGCAAGAGAGCAGGCCATCTTATTATTTTTTTAGCCCACCATCGGGGGTTTAAAAATTTGAAAAACAAAAGTTGTATGAAACCCAAAAAAACAATGAGAACAACGGCAAATATTAAAGGATAAAAACTAACCACAGCTTTTAAAAGTTTCTTTTATATTCATTATAGGGATAAACGATAAAAGGGAGCAAAAGTTTACGGTAAAATTGAAGTTTCTAAAATTTTATTCTTCGAGGTTAAAAGACTGAATTAAAGATTGATGTTCTTCAATAATTTTTTTACGCTCCTCAGTGATAAGGCGATGTTCTTTTTTCATCCTTTCAAAATAGTATTTGAGCTTCTCAATCACTAAAGCAATTTCAGCATTATTATATAACCCCTTGTCTAAGTGATCAATAATGGCCAAGCATTTTTGAGATATTAATTCATGTTCCTTAGCAATTTTGTGATGCACCTTAAACATAGCTTCATGCACCATCTTCAAGCGCAAATGTTCCCCCTTATCACCGATAGCTTTGCTAATCTCGTGATGTTGCTTTTCCATTTGCTGGTCATCCAACTGCATTTTTGCCGCATTAGATTTAAAAACCTGTTCTTCTTGAAGAATGTCGTCAAGCAATTGGAAAAGTTCTTTTTTTAATATAGCTATTGAAGGAATCATCATCAACAAACCAGATTAATAGATATATACCTCTCTATATATAATATGTATGATAAGGTTATTTTTGGCAAGAGAAAAGCCAGTGTTGTAACCACTGGCTTCTGTCAATTAAATTGTGTAAATTGATAATGAGGCATATCCAGTTTTTGGTTTAAGACATAAGTTACTATGCCATATATAATTCTCTCCACGCTTTTGGCGTTATTAAAAGCACGCATAGGGATGATTCTCCTTCTTAACTCCTGAAGATATCTCTCTACCGGATTACTGGTCTTAAGCATCGTTCTATACGGTTCCGAATAGCTTAAATAACTCAAACAATACTCAAAGTTCTTATGGAGGGATACACCCTCCTTGAAGTTTCTAATTGCTTTAGGTTCTTTCTCTGACCATTTCTCGGTAAATATCTTCAGTCGTCTTCTTACTTCCGTTATCGTTTGTCCCTCAAAAATATACAGAGCATCATTGATAATACGCCGGCGATGTTTGCTGTCATATAAATGATGTCCCAAATCATTGGCTTTGTGAAAAGTACACAACTGATGGATAATACGGGGATATAAAGCAAGGAGGGTGTATCCCTCTCGGATCGCTTTCGTCAAACCCAGAGCATTATCGGAAATAACCATCTCCATCTCCTTTAAACCACGCTCCTTCATATCTAAAATAAAACCCCACCAGCAAGACTCCGACTCCGAAGGCGCCAACTGAAAACTGACAAGCTCTGTTTCCCCATCATAACGCTTACCTAAAGCTACTAATAATACCTTCTTAACCTTCAACGGACTTCTTAACGTTATCCACAAACCATCTAAATAAATAAACTGATATTCACTACATAACTCTCGCCGGTGAAACTGCTTGACCTTCTCATCAAGTTCTTTGACAATATTAGACACCGTCTGCGCACTCATTGTCTCACCAAACAAACGAGCAAACACGCGACGGGTCTTACGGGTCGAATGTCCCAATAAAAAACCTTCTAACAATACCTTATCTATCTGGCGTTGACGACGTCGGTAACGGTCAAATACCTGAGATTCAATTCTCCCCTTGCGAAGACGGGGAACAGTCAAATCATCTATCCAACCGTAACGGGTCAATAAACTACGAGTTATAATAACCGTTGCGATAATCCAAACGCTCTCTCTTGCGCTCATAACGTCTACAACCAAGCTTATAATCTGCTTCAATACGAAGAAACCTCTCTAATCTCCGCTTGATATATCCTTTTACTTCAAAATGCATCAAAGACCAAATATCCTTGACTCCAAATCAACTGTTTGCTAAATTCTTTTCCGTGAAGTTTAATTCACTCATAGGCATATCCTCCATTTAAGTTGTTTATTTATCTGGATATGCCCCTAATTTTAGCTATTCAATTCCAATTTTACACAAAAGAATTTACAGAA
>JAADHM010000221.1 GCA_013151855.1 FCB group bacterium
GAGAGTCATATCTTGATATTGAAAAAATTATTGATACTGTCAAAAGAATCGGTGCGGAAGCTATTCATCCCGGTTATGGTTTTTTAGCTGAGAATCCGGTGTTTGCTCAACGCTGTGACGAGGAAGGTATTGTTTTTATCGGTCCTTCGGCGGAAGCTATTAAACTTTTGGGTAACAAAGTGGAATCAAGAATTAAAATGGCGGAAGCGGGCGTGCCCTTGATTCCGGGAATGAAAAGCTCGTCATCGGATCCTAAAATATTTGAACAAGCGGCACAAGAAGTCGGTTATCCCGTTATGATAAAAGCCGCCGCCGGTGGCGGTGGAAAAGGGATGAGAATTGTTTATAAAGCAGAGGAGTTGGTTGGTGCGTTGGAAGCCGCTCAGCGGGAAGCCAAAAATGCTTTTGATAATGATACCGTCTATCTGGAAAAATATATTATCAATCCCCGCCATATAGAGTTTCAAATATTGGCTGACCACTTCGGTCATACTATTCATTTGTTTGAAAGGGAGTGCTCTATCCAACGGCGCCACCAGAAAATTATTGAGGAAACTCCTTCGGTAGCTCTCAGTGATGAACTTCGGACCAAGATGGGGGCTGATGCTGTTAAAGTTGCCCAAACAGCGGGGTATACCAATGCGGGTACAGTGGAGTTTCTTTTGGACGAGAGCGGTCATTATTATTTCTTGGAAATGAATACCCGTATTCAAGTTGAGCATCCTATAACGGAAATGGTAACGGGAACGGATTTGGTCGTGGAACAAATTCGTATCGCTTCCGGGTTAAAGCTTGCTGCATCTTTTTCTTCTCTTACTCAGCGTGGACATGCCATTGAATGTCGTATTTATGCCGAAGACGGGGAAAACAATTTTATGCCGTCAACCGGTAAAATATTGTATTATTTGGAACCTGCTGGACCGGGGATAAGGATTGATTCGGGGATTTTCAAAAACAGCGAGATTACTATCGATTATGACCCTATTATGGCTAAATTGATTGTGCATGCTCCCAGCCGCAACATTGCCATCAAAAAAATGAAAGAAGCTTTGAAACAGTATAAAATATTGGGTGTTAAAACTTCCAAAAGATTCATGCTCGATGTTTTAAATCATCCTGATTTTACCGCCGGTAAAACCTATACTAATTTTATTGAGAAAAATATGTCTGACCGTCCTTCGGGTAGTAAAAATTTTCAAAGCATAGCCGTTGCCGCCGCGGCGGTATTGGCAAGCAATTCTTCCGGCGGAATTCCGACTAATAATGGCAATCAACCATCGGTTAGTATTCCTACCCCTTGGCAAATTATCGGAAGTTATCAAATCGGAGACTCAATTAATGAATAACTATGAATTTATTGTCAACGATGAAGTTAAAACGGTTTCTTTGGAAGATAAAAACCAATCTTGGGAAGTGACTGACGGTGAAAGGAAAATAATTTTTCACCCGGTTGGAGAAAACCTTTACAGAGTGAATGCTGAAAATGGTTCTTTACTTGTTGCCGCTGTTTTTCACAAAGGCACTTATTATATTGATATTGATTCGGTGCTTTTTGAAATAAAAGAGGCATTGGAAGATGAATTTGCCGGCGGTGCCGGTGGTTTAGTAGGGGAGAAAGATAAAATTTACGCTCCCATGCCGGGGAAAATCGTTAAAATTATGGTCAATGTTGGCGATGAGATAGTGGAAAAGCAACCGATGGTAATTGTGGAAGCAATGAAAATGGAAAATCAGGTAAATAGCAAAGCCAAAGGAAAAGTTAAAGCGATTAATTTTTCAGCCGGTGATCAGGTGGATATCGAAACGCCAATTATTGAACTTGAGTTGGAAGAATCAGGCGATTCTTAATAATCAATAATTACCATAAAGCATTACTTTATGATAATGACTAAATAAAAGGTGCTGAACTATCAGCACCTTTTTTATCATATCAATATTAATTTGAATATAGTTATGGGGTTAAAACTTTATCCCTAAAGAAATAGGGATTAAAATTAGATTATCACCATCCTGCTGAATATTCAAATAACGTCCTTCAACAAACATGGTAAGAATCGGTCCAGCTTTGAAGTCTAAACCGCCTCCCACATTGAGATAAACCTTGGTTTGACTCTCATACGGTTGAAATGGGATTTGTGATGGCGGTAAAGTTGTTGCTATATCGGTTTCACTTAAATAGGCTAACCCGATTCCGCCTATAATAAACGGTTTAATGGGAGACATAGGAGCATTTACTCCCAAGCGAGCATCAAGACCGAACATCCATATCTGCCTTGTCCCGCCACTTATAGAGTTATCGGAGATATTGTCTAAAGTACGAATATCCTGCCAATCTCTAGCGATGGAATGATATTCCACTTTTCCGATTATTTGGGTAAAAGGAGCGGCTTTAATTCCCAGTCCGCTGGAAAAATGATAGCCCAATTTGTATCTGTCTTTGAATATTTGCGGGGAAGAAGTTATAGTCAGTCCGCCACCCGCGTAAATATTGAATGGTTTCGATGGGACTTGAGCTGAAACACCCAAAGCGAATAGACCCAAAATGATAATTATGGCAAAAGTTTTTTTCATTATAATCTCCTTTCTAACATATCCTTTTCTTTATATCTTCGACGATAAAATAATAATTCTTTATCTAATTTAACTTATTTAAACAATAAGTTAAATATAAATTCAACAAAAATTTTAAAGGGTAATTGTCTCATTTTTCAATGAAGCTTAACAAATTAAAGAGATATGGTAAGATTCCATTATTTGTGAATAGATTCACTTGATTTATTTTTCATTTTGTTTTATATAACAACAATATATTAGAATAATTTTATTTGGAGGTATAAACACTAATGTCAGAAAAAAGAGATGCTTATATCGTATCTGCCTGTAGAAGTGCTATTGGTGTTCTACACGGCGGTTTGGGTAAATTTAAGGCTCCCCAATTGGGAGCGTTGGCGGTAAAAGAAGCCGTTAAACGCGCTGGGATTGATGCTGCTGATATCGAAGAAGTTATTTTGGGGCAAGTGGTTCAAGGTGGCTCGGGGCAGGCTCCCGCTCGTCAGGCGGCTATTCATGGCGGAGTTCCTCCGGAAGCGGCGGCATTAACCATAAATAAAGTGTGTGGTTCGGGGCTTAAAGCGGTTATGCTGGCGGCACAGGCTATTCGTGCCGGTGATGAGGATGTCATTGTGGCTGGTGGTATGGAGTCCATGTCGCAGACTCCTTTGGTACTTTTTGGTGCTAAAACCGGAGTGAAGTTTGGCCATCAGAAAATGATTGATATTATGATTTCCGACGGTCTTTGGGATAGTTTTAACGATTATCACATGGGCAATGCCGCGGAATTAACATGTCAAAAGGCGAATATTACCCGTGGAATGCAAGATGAGTTTGCATATAATTCCCATCAAAAAGCTTTGGCGGCTCAAAAAAATGGTAAATTTGATGAGGAAATTTTCCCTATTGAAATCCCTCAGAGAAAATCAGACCCTGTTATTTTTAATAAGGATGAAGGCCCTCGTCCTAATATTTCCTTGGAGGGTCTGGCGAGATTGCGTCCGGCTTTTGTCAAAGGCGGTTCGGTTACGGCTGGCAACTCACCCGGTCTTAATGACGGATCTGCTGCTACGGTGGTAGTTTCCGGAGAATATTTGGATAAAAAAGGTTTAAAACCTTTGGCGAAAATTATCGATTATACGGTGGCTGGTACTCTCCCCGAAGATCTTTTCTTTTCACCTATTTATGCCGTGGAAAAACTTATGAAGAAAATGAATGTTGATATTAACTATTTCGATTTAATCGAGGCTAACGAAGCCTTTTCTGCGCAGGCTTTGGCTGATGGTCAAGCTTTGAAATGGGATTGGGATCGGGTAAATGTCAACGGTGGAGCGGTGGCACTGGGGCATCCTATCGGTGCCTCGGGAACAAGAATCCTTACCACTTTGATTTATGCCCTTAAAGATCGCGGTCTGAAAACCGGTTTGGCAACTCTCTGCTTAGGCGGCGGTAATGCGGTGGCGATGGCAATAGAATTGATTTAATATCACATAACTCTGGAGTTACAATATGAAATTGGAAGATTTGAATGATGTTTCTGTAATTGGTAGTGGTACTATGGGAAACGGTATTGCTCAGGTTTTTGCTTTACATGGTTACAAAGTTAATCTTATAGATATCAAACAAGAATTACTCGATAAAGCTATTAACACTATCTCAAATAGTCTTGAACGCTTTCTTAAAAAAGAGAAAATAACTCGAGAGCAAAAGACAATGACTCTTAATAATATAAAAACTACTACGGATATCAATGATATTAAAAACGCCCAGTTAGTTGTTGAAGCCGTTACCGAGAATTACGATATTAAAGTACGACTTTATCGACAAATTGATGATATTTGTTCGCCTGATACTATTTTTGCTTCCAATACCTCTTCGTTACCTATTACCAAATTGGCTTCACAGACAAAACGCCCCGACAAATTTATTGGCATGCATTTTATGAATCCGGTACCGATGATGAAGCTGGTAGAATTGATTCGTGGATTTGCTACCTCAGAAGAAACGGGTGATTTTATCAGAAAGTTGTCGGAGAAATTGGATAAAGTGCCGGTGGAAGTTAACGATTATCCCGGTTTTATCGGTAACAGGTTGTTGATGCCTTTGATTAACGAAGCTATTTTTACTCTGATGGAAGGTGTGGCAACTGCTGAAGCTATTGATAACATTATGAGATTAGGAATGGGTCATCCCATGGGTCCGTTAACTTTGGCTGATTTTATCGGTCTTGATGTCTGTTTGGCAATTATGAGGGTGATGTATGAAGGTTTGGGTAATCCCAAATATTATCCTTGCCCTTTATTGATAAAAATGGTGGAAGCAGGATTTTTAGGTCGTAAATCGGGGCATGGCTTCTTTAAATACGATAAATAAGGAGATGTTAGATGGATTTTAATCTTACCGAAGATGAATTAGATTTTAAACAAATGGCAAGAGAATTTGCGGAGAAAAGACTTTATCCGCGTGCTATGGAGTTCGACGAAGAGGGTATTACTCCTCAGGAACTTATAAAAGAATGTGCCGAATTGGGTTATTTTGGTTTTACCGCTCCCGAAGAATATGGCGGTTTAGGGCTTAGCACTACCGCCTTTATGGGGGTTTTGGAAGAAATCTGTTCCGGGTGTGCCGGGTTCGGAATTATGCTTTCGGTGCATAATTCTCTTGCCTGTGAAATCATAAAATTGTATGGCTCTGATAAAATTAAACAAAAATATTTGCCTCCTATGGCGGCCGGGGAAAAGATAGGTGCATACTGCATAACGGAACCGAATGCCGGGACAGATGTTGTTTCTCTTCAAACTACCGCCGAAGATAAAGGGGATTATTATTTAATCAATGGCACCAAAGCCTTTGTGACCAATGCGGTGTATGCCGGTGTTTTGATTGTCTTCGCCAAAACCGACCCCGAAAAGGATCATCATGGTATCAGTTGTTTTGTGATTGATAAAGATAGCGAAGGGGTTACTCTTGGGCAACCGGAGAAGAAATGCGGCATCAAAGCATCCGATACGAGAGAAATTAATTTTAGCGATGTCAAAGTCCCCAAAGAGAATTTATTGGGCGAGTTGAACAAAGGATTTTATATGGCGGTCAATATCTTGAATTCCGGTCGTATCGGCGTCTCTTTTCAAGCGTTGGGAATTGCCCAAGCGGCTCTTGATGAAGCTATTAAATATTCCAAAGAACGCAAACAATTTGGTCGCACCATTAGTAATTTCCAAGCCATACAATTCAAATTAGCGGATATGGCTACTCGTATCGATGCCGGTCGTCTTTTGGGCTATCGTGCCGCTATGCTTAAAGATGCCGGTAAACCCTGTCATCGGGAATCTTCTATGGCAAAACTGTTTTGTGGTCAGATGGCCAATTATGTCTGTAATGAAGCGGTGCAGATTCATGGTGGTTATGGTTACATCAAAGAATATCCTGTAGAGAGGTATTTCCGTGATGCCAGAGTGACAGAATTGTATGAGGGCACTTCCGAAGCGCAAAGGATGGTAATTTCCAAAGATTTATTAAAGGAGTAACAATTGCTGGAAAAAAAACATTATGAATATCGGGAGAAAATAAGAGCCTTTGCTTTAGAAAAAATCGAACCGTTAGCCAAAACTCTTGATTTGGAACAACGATTCCCTTACGAACATATCAAACCCTTAACCGAAATGGGATTGTTGAGTTGTTTAATACCGAAGAAATACGGCGGTCAACCGGTCGATACCATTTCTTACTCGATCGCTGTCGAGGAAATCTCACGCGTTTGCGGTTCTACGGGAATTATGATTGCCGCTCATAATTCGCTGGGGACTTTTCCCATTTTAAGATTTGGCACCGAAGAACAAAGGGAAAAATATCTGTCTCGAGCCGCTCAAGGGGAGTTGCTTGCTTTCGGTTTGAGCGAACCCGATGCCGGTTCCGATGCCGGTGGTACCCGCACGATGGCTCATAAAGTCGATGACGGTTGGGTTATCAACGGGAGTAAATGCTGGATAACTTCGGCAACGGTTGCTTTTGCTGTTGTTGCTACGGCACGAACATCGGATAACCCCGAAGACCGAAGAATTACTTCTTTTATTCTGGAAAAAGAGTGGGAAGGTTATTCGGTCGGTAAAAAAGAAAATAAGTTGGGTCTGCGAGGTTCCGATACGGCTTTTCTACATTTCGATGATTTGAAAGTATCCGAAGATAGTATCTTGGGTAAAGAGGGTGAAGGTTTCAAACAGATGCTAACGACCCTTGATGGCGGTCGTATTTCTATCGGAGCAATGGCTTTGGGATTGGCGCAGGGAGCGTTGGATTGTGCTTTGAAATATGCCGCCGACAGAGTTCAATTCGGGAAACCGATTATTTACAATCAAGCTATCCAGCATAAATTAGCCGATATGGCTACGGAAATTGAAGGGGCGCGATTGATGATTTACGATAGCGCGCGCCGTAAAGATGCCGGGGAAGATTTTGTTCAGCAATCGGCCATGTGTAAACTCTATGCTTCGGAGGTGGGGCGAAGAGCGGCGGCATCGGCGATGGATATTTTGGGTGGCATCGGATATTATACGGGACCTTATCCGGCGGAAAGAATATGGCGGGATGTTAAATTATGCGAAATCGGTGAAGGAACTTCGGAAATTCAGAGATTGGTCATTGCTCGGGAGATGTTAAAAAGTCTTAAAGAGCAACGTTAATTTATCAGTATTCATTGTTATGGTGTGATTAATAAAATAAAGTGGAGCTATCGATGAACAGTAATAACTTAGTTATTTACAAACTTGTTAAACCAACCGGCTATCTGGCGGAAATACCTCTTCTTTTAAGTTTCAATATTTTGTTGGTAGTTTGTGCCTATCTTTCAATAAACCTGTCTTTTTCTCCCGTACCCGTTACCGGGCAGACTTTTGGGGTGTTAATAATTGCTATGGCGTTGGGGAGAACAAGGGGGCTATCGGTTATTATGGCTTATCTCTTGGAAGGTGCCATGGGATTACCTGTTTTCGCCGGTGGAACGGCTGGTGTGGTGAGGTTTGTAGGTCCTACCGGTGGTTATCTGCTTGGTTTTCTCGGAGCGGCTTTTGCCGTGGGATATTTGGCTGATAAGGGTTGGGATAAAGGATATTTCAAATCAGTTTTGGCAATGATTATCGGTACTACTATAATTTTTATATGCGGACTTTTATGGCTTTCTGTTTTTGTCCCTATGAAAAATATATTTACGGTGGGGTTAATCCCGTTTATCCCGGGAGCGATAGTAAAAATTAGTGTTGCTTCCGTAATATTGCCATCTATCTGGAAAGGCGTAAGATATATAAAGTAGGACTATTATATTAAATTTAATTTAATATAATTTTGATTGAAATTGTCGAGTAAATACCATATTATAATATATTATGTTAGATTTATGGTTTCAACTTTTAAGGAGGCAGCAATAAATGACCCCGACTAAATATATCTGGATGAACGGCAAATTAGTTAAATGGGAAGATGCCAAGATACATGTCTTATCTCATGTGGTGCATTATGGTTCTTCGGTATTCGAAGGGATGCGTGTTTATAAAACTTCCGATGGTCCGGCTTGTTTCCGTATGAATGACCACACGGAGCGGTTGTTTAACTCGGCGAAAATTTATCGGATGGATATCCCTTTTACCAAAGAAGAAGTGAACAAAGCCATTTTGGACTTGGTGGGAGCTAATAATATGGAGGCTTGTTATGTGCGTCCGGTGGTTTATCGCGGTTATGGAACTTTGGGCGTCGACCCATCACAATGTCCCATCGATATTGCTATTGCCGTTTGGCCTTGGGGACAATATTTAGGAGAGGAAGCTCTTGAAAACGGAGTATCGGTTTGTTTCTCCTCGTGGAATCGTATCGCACCCAATACCATGCCGGCAATGGCTAAAGCCGGGGCGAACTATATGAACAGCCAGCTTATTAAACTGGAAGCTATCTCGCATGGGTATGCGGAAGGTATTGCTCTTGATGTCTCCGGTCATGTTTCGGAAGGTTCGGGGGAGAATATATTTTTAGTGCGCAAAGGTGCTTTGATAACGCCTACTTTTGCCGCTTCTATTTTACCCGGTATTACCCGCAGTTCGGTTATCAGATTGGCGCAAGATATGGATATTAAAGTCATTGAGCAAAATGTTCCGCGCGAAGCATTGTATCTTGCCGATGAGGTCTTTTTCACCGGTTCGGCGGCTGAGATTACACCCATCTCTCAAATAGATAATATTCAGGTGGGAAACGGCAAGCGGGGACCAATCACTAAAAAATTGCAGGATGCTTTCTTTGGTATTATTGAGGGAAGAACGGAAGACAAGTATAACTGGTTGACACCGATACCGGAATATAAGGGAGTGACGGTATAAGTGAAAATTGCCATTGGCTCTGACCATGCCGGATTCGACCATAAAGAAAAAGTTAAAGTCATCTTAAAAAATCTTGGTTATGAAGTCATAGATTTTGGAACTAACTCCAAGGAATCCGTTGATTATCCTGATTTCGGTCTAAAGGTTGCCCATGCTGTTGCAAGAGGTGATGTCACTTATGGCGTCGCTATTTGCTGGACCGGTAACGGGATGATGATTGCCGCTAATAAGGTCAAAGGTATCAGAGCGGGGATGGCATTAAATAGAGACATGGCTTATTACACCCGCCTTCATAACAACGCCAATATCTTGGTTTTATCTGGGAAATATACACCCGCAGATCAGCTTGAAGAAATCGTCAAGACGTTTTT
>JAADHM010000075.1 GCA_013151855.1 FCB group bacterium
ACCTGCTTAACAAACTCTTCTCGCTTTTCAAAGTGCACATTATGTCCGGCACCGCTAACAATAGCCATATTTGCCGTCAAACATCTTTCCGTTACTTCATAAGCAATCTTTTTAAATTTATCATCTTTATCACCAACTATCAAGAGCAGGTCAGCGGAAATTTTATTCAGACGACTCCAAAGTGATGGTTGTCTGCCGACTTCCATCATTTCCAAAGAAAGACTCAAGCCATAAGGATTATTCAATAACCTTCTGTTTATTAATTTTTCAAACTGCGGGTTCTTCTTATCTATGGTGGCGAACAAAGGTTGTTGATACCATTCATCTAAAAATTGTTCCAAAGGAATTTCCGTTAATCTTTGGGCTCTTTTTTCATCAAGGGCAATGCGCTTTTTTCTCTCTTTTTCCGTCTTGAAACCGGGGGTGGAAGATTCGATAACCACCTTATCGAACCTATCAGGATAAGTAACACTCAAATAATAAGCTAAACGCCCCCCCATTGAATAAGCAATCATACTGCATTGGGAAATTTGTAATTTATCCAATAAAGAAATTATCCCATTGGCACAATTTTCCATCAGATAATCTTCTTCACTGATGGTGTCAGTCTTACCATGCCCGGGGAAATCAACAACAAGACAATAAAACTCATCAGAAAAAAAAGGGATAATATCTTCCCACTCAGCGATACTTCCCATAAACCCATGTAAAAATAAAAGCGGTTTGTTTTTATCAGAGCCATAAGTTTCATAGTGAAAAGAAATCATGGAAATCTTTACCTGCTAAAGTTTATCAACAGCGTTTTTAATCTTTTTCTGAAGAGATAAATGTTCTTTTAAGTTTTGTCGACGTTCGGTTTGTACTTCAATAACGGAAAAGCATTTTGCTCTTTGAGTTTGGGAGTAATTTGTGATAAAATCACCTTGGGAATGAGGTTGATAATAATCCCCGCCAAACATCGAGACAACTTTTCTGAAAGTTAGATTATGAGGGGTACCGAAAAACGGTTCGAAAATATTTTTGTAAGCCGAGATGGGTAGAAAAGAAAAAATCCCGCCACCGTTATTATTTATCAAAACAACGGTAAGTGGTTTTGTGATGTTCTTTAACAAAGCCAACGAGTTTAAATCGTGAAGAAAAGCTAAATCACCGATAATCAACGTCCCGCCCGAAGACGCACCATAAACATAGCCGCCAAAGGTCGCTATGACCCCATCGATACCGCTAACGCCCCGATTGGCAGCAACATCGGAAAGAGCATGTGATGGGTTGGCATACATATCCATATCCCGTATGGGCATACTGTTGCTGAGAAAAAGTTTGTGTCCCTTCTCGATATATTTTGACACCAACCGGACAACCGCTATCTCCGACAATGATGTTGTTGATGTTATCGCCTTTTCAATTATTTTATCCGCTTTTTGGTCTGCTCTTTTTAATTGTGTTAACAATCGATTATTTTTTTTGGAATTTACCAATAGCAATAACTTGTAGCATAAACAATCTATATCGGCTTCGATTCTAACAGTTACTTTATGATTGGGATCGTTTCGCCAAGGATGGTCAGTAATATAGATATAATCTTTCAATTTGTTTTGCTGTAAGAAAAAATTTGCCCGCTTGGAGGTTATCATCCCGCCGATATGAACCACCGTGAGATTTTTAACCTTTTGAAACTTTTCCGATAATAACAACTGGTCAAAATATTGAATGGTATTCTCAACACCTTCGTTTCCTCTCAAGCCGGATTGGATATCGGCAAATACAGGCCAGTTAAGTTTTTGCGCTAATTCACTGACCGCTTTTTGTTGCGTGCTATCTTTTAACTTACCGACCATAAGCAAACCGTTAGTGGTGTTATTCAAGATATGAGTTAGTTGTTCTACTTGATTTTTGGTAATAACTTTATCCGGTTTTTTATACTGCGTGTATGGTTCTTTGTTATTTAACCAATACTGACAGCTATACAAATAGGATTTAAAACTCTCGGGCGGACTAACGGCAACCAATGGCTCTCTAAAGCGGCAATTTATATGAACCGGACCTTCGGGGGAATTAATAGCTTGATAAATAGCGTTATCAATGGTTGTCAGCAGAAATTCGGGAGGAATATTGATATCGGGACAAGGTAGGTCAAAATAGTAGCGAACATATTTGCCAAATATATTGACTTGGTCAATGGTTTGATTGGCGCCGCCATCGTGTAGTTCCGGAGGACGGTCGGCCGTTAATAAGATTAAAGGGATTCTATCCATTGAGGCTTCGATTACCGCCGGAAAATAATTAGCCACTGCCGTTCCCGAAGTACAAATCAATACCGCCGCTTTACCGGTAGCCCGTCCATACCCGAGAGCAAAAAAAGCCGCACCCCGTTCATCGAAATGTCTGACATTTTTTACCTTGGAGTGACCGGCAACCGCCGTTGTAAGAGGAGTACATCGCGAACCGGGAGACAAAACAAACATATCGACATTGTTGCGCCATAATTCTTCGACTATCAGCTCTCCCCACAGAGAATTTAGATTAATATTTTTATGATTCACCGTTAGTCCAACACTTTCAAGAAATTACCGATTTTGTTTTCCACTTCATCCCATTCCCTCTCCGCCTGTGAACCTTCCACAATACCGGCTCCGGCATATAAAAATAATTCGTTGGCCATTACCAACCCGCTGCGAATAGCTACCGCAAACTCGGCTTCGTCTTTGCCAATCCAACCCACCGGAGCGGCATACCAACCGCGGTCAAAACTCTCCAACCGATTTATTTCCTTTTGAATATCTTTTTGTGGATAACCGCCAACCGCGGCGGTGGGATGTAAACTTTCAATAATATTCGCATCAGTGATATTTTTTTTCAGATGCACCTCAAAAGTGGAAACCAAATGTTGCACGCGGTTTAGTTTCAACAAAGAGACGGGAAAGTCCCCTTTTTTCATACTATTATTAGACAAACACATAAAAGATTCCAATAAACTCCGGACAACATAGCGATGTTCCCGAATTTCTTTTTGGTTGTGAAGCAACTCTTTACCTAAGAGTTGATCTTGTTCCCCAGACTGCCCTCGAACTCTGGTGCCTGCCACCGCTTCCGTAAACAATTTATCTTTTTTTCGATAATAAAATCTTTCCGGTGAAACTCCAATAAAAGACGAGCCAGCATTAGATTGAAAACAAAAGTGATAACAATGGTCGCTTTTCTCTTTCAATTTAAGCAAAAGTCCCAACGCCTCCAAAGGCTCGTTGAAAACCAAACTTGTTTTTCGAGCTAAAACTATTTTATCGTAACGCTTCTGTTGAAAAGCATCCAAAGCACTTTTAACATTTTTTAACCATCGCTGTTTATCGGGAAAATCCTCTCGAGACATCAAACGGGGTATTCGATAATTATCATTACCCGGCTTAAATATTATAGAATTAAGCGTTGATAAAATGCTGTCTATATTCTTCCCCTCTTTTTCGGGAAGCAAATTACAGACAAAGTATGTTTTATCGGAAACGGATAGTAATTCAAAACGAGGTAAAATAAAAAAAGAAGAGCCGAACTCCGCCCAGTTTTTATCAGGGGTTTGGTTATGGTCAAATCTGAAACCGCCATAGTAGCGAAGGTGATTCTTTTCACTTTTTAAGTTATGATATAATCTATCCCATAAAGAATGATAATTATCTTTATTTTCAAGGCAAATCTTATCGGCTATGCCCAAACCGGCCATTTCAAATTTATGCTCCCGGTCCGACCAGTAAGTTTTAGTCTCCTGTTTTTGGGCAATTAACCAACGCAGTGCTGATTGTTGGGGTATTTGAATTTTCAGGCGGACAATATTTGTTGTTTTTATCGCAGAAGGCATCAAAGGCGGTGCCAATGTTTCTTCTATCTTATTTGCCATCACATTTACAATCTGATTAACATCAGTCACTTTATCTTGTTGATAAATTGTTTTCATAAATATTCTCAGCCAAATTACGTTATAGCACTCGTATTCCTTGATAAATGGTGGCAATGCCCAAGGTCAAAGGATGGGCTTCGACCTTTTCAAATCCGGCATCTTCCATTATCTTACAGAACTTATCCCCATACGGAAAAGTTTCCACCGTACGATTCAAATATTTATAAGCATGTCTGTCGCCGGATATCAATGATCCAATTAAAGGCAGAAGATAGTGAAAGTAAAGAAGATACCCTCTCCGCACCAAACTGTTGGCAGGCAAAGAAAACTCCAATATCAAAGCCTTCCCTTGGGGTTTTAAAATACGATACATTTCTCTCAAACCCAAAGCTACATCACTTACATTTCTGATACCAAAAGCTATGGTAACAACATCAAAAGAGCTATCATTAAAAGGAATAGCCAAAGCATCACCGCGAACTATAGATAAAGCATTTTGAAATTTATTTTGATTGATTTTTTTGGTAGCGATAGCCAACATATTTTCCGCCATATCCAACCCCACTCCGCTTTCTATGGTATCGGCTGTTTGATAAAGAGAAAGCAATAAATCACCGGTTCCGGTGGCTAAATCGAGCAAGCTCAGGTTTTCACGACGGGGAAGGTAATTTGCCACCCGTTTCCGCCAAGCAATATCCCGACCGAAAGAGAGAGTATGATTCAACAAGTCGTACCAACGGGCGATACGATTAAACATTTTCCACACTTCACGACGATTCGGTGATTTTTTGCTTTGTTCAGCCTGTAATCTTTTCATATCTTTTTGTTTTCAATCACCTTAGCATAAAATAAAATTCAAAAAAGAATATAACCATTTCCCCTACCATTTCAAGTCCTCTATCGGTGTTAATAAAAAGTGTTTTTATGGAATCGGTTGCAATTATTTTTATTAATGATTAATTTATCATAAATATGATATAATAGATAGAAGGGAGTAATTATGAATTATCGCCGTGTAGGTAAAAGCGGTCTAAAAATATCGGAAATATCAATTGGCGCTTGGTTGACCTTCGGCGGCTCGGTCACCGCTGAAACCACCAAACAAATTATCGAAACCGCTCTTGATTTGGGCATTAATTATATAGACTTAGCTGACATCTATACCAAAGGAAAAGCCGAAGAAGTAATCGGTAACATCATAAAAGATAAAACCCGTTCCGATTTGGTTATTTCCAGCAAAGTATTTTGGCCTATGAGCGAAAATGTCAATGACCGCGGTTTGAGCCGCAAACATATTATGGAATCAATTGAAAAATCGCTCAAACGGTTGGGCACCGATTACCTTGACCTTTATTTCTGCCATCGCTTCGACCCTGATACGGAAATTGAAGAAATCGTCCGCACTATGGATGATTTGGTTCATCAGGGAAAAATCCTCTACTGGGGGACATCTGTCTGGGGGGCTGAGCATATAGAGCGCGCGGTGGGCATCGCCAGAGATTTGCGAGCTTTTGCTCCTATTGTGGAACAGCCCCGTTATAATATGCTTGACCGCCACATTGAACTGGATATTATGGCTACCTGTGCTTATAATGGCGTCGGGCTTACCGTCTGGTCGCCTTTGGCGCAGGGTCTATTAACGGGAAAATACAATGATGGTGTCCCTCAAAATAGCCGAGGAGACACTTCCAACTGGCTCAAAAATGACCTCACCGAAGATAATATCACCAAAGTAAAGAAACTCACCAAGTTGGCACAAGACTTAGGCTTATCCCTTTCTCAGCTTGCTCTTGCTTGGATTCTTCGCCGCCCGGAAATCAGCTGTGCTATCACCGGAGCTACCAAACCGGAACACATCAAACAAAATGTGATAGCGTCGGAAGTAAAACTTGACGATAATACTTTAAAACAAATTGAAAAAATATTGAATAATAAACCTGTAAAATTGATGATGTAAATTTAAAGAAAGGAATCTATCATGTTCGGTTCCATAGAACAGTTCGAAAAATTCTACCAACAAGAATCAGAGATAACCCAAAAAGTTATGAATCAACTCACCGATGAGTCCCTTAAACAAGCGGTCAGCGAAGGGCATCGCACTTTGGGACGCATTGCCTGGCATATTGTCAACACCATTCCCGAAATGATGAGCAATACCGGTTTAAAATTCAGTTCCGACCCCAATGCCCCTTTACCCACGAAAGCGAAAGATATACAAAATGCTTATACCCAAGCAACACAAGAACTTCTAAACAACGTCAAAGCGGAATGGAACGACCAAACTTTGCAGCAAGAAGATGATATGTACGGTGAAAAATGGAAAAGAGGCTTAACGCTTATGATTTTACTACAACACGAAATCCATCATCGGGGGCAGATGACTATTTTGATGCGTCAGGCTAATTTAGTGGTTCCCTCAATTTACGGTCCCTCTAAAGAAGGATGGGCGGAATATAACATGCAGCCTCCGGAAATTTAGTTGGCGATTAAACATATACTTTTTTTACCTCCAATAACTGAACGGTGTCTCATAAAAATATAATTACTGAAATATCTGTATCTTCTTGAATTGGTGACTCTATTTTAATTCAATTTAAACATTTAATCGATAAACTGGTATAATCATTAAGAAATTTAAGTAGTCAAAACTTGACAAAGCTATAAACTATTTGCTTAATTTTGTTTGAAGGTGCCTTTAAACAAGGAGAAAGTCATGGAAGAAAAAATTGGCCAAACAGCGGGGAAAATCTGGAAGACATTAAAGAAAAATGATCAGGTCAGTATTCCTCAGCTTCCTAAAATGTTAAAAGAAAAAGATACCTTGACTTATCAAGCTTTAGGATGGCTGGCGCGAGAAGGTAAAATCAGTTACCAAAGCAAAGGTAAAAGGGTTTTTGTTTCCCTGATAAAACCTGATAAATGATATTCAGAATCAGGTGCCGGGTAACTGAAATAAAGTATTTCCTTTGATAAATTATTCAGTCTGCTCTGAATAGTTTATAGGGGTAAGTTGTGGTCTATTTTTCTATCATCATTTTGAATATCCCTTTTCCCAACGAGTATTATTTAAAAGTTAGTTAGGAGATTTTATGTTTTGTCCTCAGTGTCGCTATGAATTTAAAGCGGGTATCACCGTTTGTCCCGATTGTAACGTACCATTGGTTGATGTCTTACCACCGGAACCGCAAGTTGAATATATCGAACGCATACCGGTATTTAAAACGACCGACCAATCAAAGATAATGATTGCCAAATCGTTGCTGGAAGAAGCCGGTATAGACTATTTCGCGCAGGGAGAAGGGATTATGGATCTTTTTGGAGTAGGAAGATTGGGCTTTAATCCTATTGTCGGAGCGGTCGAATTTACCGTTAAACCCGAAGATGAACAAAAAGCCCATGAAATTTTAGATTATCTTATAGATGGACAAAATGAAAAAGGCGATTGAAAACACCGCTTTTCTAATTATTGTGGGTATGTAGACTTGCTCCTCTGGCAGAAATGATTGAAAGTCCTTCCCGTGAAAACACCTGCCCGTCATTCCCGTGAAGACGGGAAGCTCTCTTTAGCTTCCTGCTTGCGCAGGAATGACAAAAAAGGAAGAAAGCGAAACCATATTTCCCGTGGTTGGCAGATGCCCTCGTTCCTGTGATCGGTAGACGTCCTCGTCTGCCACCTTTTGTAGATAATGTGGCTTGCCAATAATTTTTGTCAGAATCACAAAGAGCTTGACTTTTCGAAACCACACCAAAAAAATAAGGAGTGTTAAATGTATCGAGTTAAAATTTTTGTTTTGTTATCATTACTTTCTGTAATTTTCTTAGGCAGTTCAAAATCAAGCAATACAGCTATTAAATTGAAAGAATGGCAAAAAGGGGTTTGGATACAACCTGATGGAAGCTATACGATTTACACTGACACTCATTATTTTGTAGTATCCTTAAATGGAGATTCCAGCCATACTAATATTTATTGTGGTGCTTCTCAAATAGAATATCATAACAAGGGAATGGCGAGAAAACAGGTTTTGAGAATAAGAAAGTTTCCTCAAGGGAATTTAACGTTCTATAAAAATTCAGTTTTTCAATCGGATAAAACAGAGAAAAAACTCACTATTGACTCTACCTTATTTTCTCCGGGTAAATGTAATATTGTTGATGGTATTATTTATGATGCTATTACCGAAGAAACTGACAATTATATTCTTCTTTCTACTTGTAATGGTGATAAAGAAAAAATATTTTCCAACGGAGTTTCTGTTTACTTACCAGCTTCAGGTGGTGAATTCTATTCTTATAGAGTAGAAAAATTATAGTGATTTTAATAGCTGGCAGACAAGACGTCTGCCCCGTCAATTAAATTAACTCCACCACAAGCGATTAGGGCACCCATAGACTTTTGCTCTTTTAATGTTGCGACAGGTCTTGGTTAAAATGAAATCTCAGGTGTGATCTAAGCCAAATGAGAATAAAGTCTGATAGGACAATAAATGAGCTTCTTCTCCTCCATCCTCGTGAATAAAAAAACAAACCAAAACAATGACGAATAGTCTCCAAAAACGAAGAATAATATTCGTTGATAAATAGTATCTAAGTCGTTATAGCAAACTTTCAATCAACTTTATTAACATCTAAGAGATTGAAAGAGAATCAATTATCTAAACTGTCTCGGCAAGTAATAAGTTTTGGCACTTATCTTGCAGGCTATAATACTATAAATGGAGGTTTGAAGAATGAAAGAGATAAAAGCTTATATACGTCGTTCAAAAATGGATGAGGTTATACATGGGTTAAAATCAATTGGCGTCAAGGCGATGTCTGTCATTACCGTCGAGGGAATTGGCGCTCTGGTTAATCGCGAAGAAAGTACCCTTTCGATCGACTATGTAACCAATTACTCTCTCTTATATAAAATCGAGATTGTATGTCGTGAACAAGATACGCATACCATCGTATCACAGATTCAAAAATTAGCTCACACCGGAGAGGGAGGCGATGGGGTCATCTTTGTATCATCCGTTGAGCATGCTGTCAAAATTCGCTCGGGAGAGGAGGGACATTTTGCTCTCGACAAACCTAATTTTAAGGCGGAAGAATGAGTTAGACACCATCTATCTCTTGATACATTCCGGTCATTGCCGTGAAAAACAACTATTCGTCATTACCGTAAAAACGGTAATCTCTCTTTGGTATTCTGCTTCCTCAGGAATGACAATCAAATCACCTTTAATATTTCAGTCTAACTTAAATCCATCGCAACACTGATATATGGCAGACGTCATCGTCTGCCACTACTCA
>JAADHM010000125.1:0-9668 GCA_013151855.1 FCB group bacterium
GTCAGTATTAGTTCATGATGGGAATATTCTTGGTAGAGGCCATAATAAAAGAATACAAAATGGTAGCAACAACCTTGGGTACGCTGAAGAGTAAGGCAACTAAGAAAATAAGAAAATATTTTTTTACCATTTTTTATTATACTCAAAAAAAAGTTGGAAGATTAAGCAATTTTATTCGGTTGTGTTGTCTCCGATATAAGTTGACCGCCTTTCAAAATAGGTAAATGCGGCACAGATTGATGTCTTGGAACGAAGAACATCAATAATAACAATAGTCTTATGTTCTAATTCGACTTTTCCAAAAGGAATGGGGGTTAAATAGATATCAATCTTCATAAGGTTTAACGATGCGTTCCTTGTTTATAAAAAGGTGGTTTGACAACGGTTGCTTCGAATTTTTTATGGCGGATATCTATTTTCACAACAGAACCTGTTTTAGCCTTTTCGCGAGGAACATAACCTAAGGCGATGGGTTTTTGAAGAGAAGGTGAAAAAGTTCCCGAGGTAACTTTTCCGATTATCTTATCACCGTTATATATGTCGTATCCATGGCNNATCCATGGCGGGGGAAGGCTTTTTCCTTGAGTTCCAAACAAACCAATCGCCTTTTGGGCTTTTCCTGTTTCTGGCGGAGGATAATATCTTTGCCAATAAAATCTTTTTCAAAATTGACAATCCAACTCAAACCGGCTTCAATAGGAGAAGTGGTGTCGTCGATATCGTTACCATAGAGCGTCATTTTCATTTCCAAACGTAAACTATCGCGTGCCCCCAAACCGATAAGTTTCAGCCCGTATTTTTCACCGGCTTTGGTGACCGCTTCCCAGATTGTGTCGGTGTCTTTTAAGGGGATATAAAGTTCGAAACCGTCTTCTCCGGTATAACCGGTTCGTGAAAACAAAAGCTCAATTCCGGCAACTTTGGTCGTAGTAGAAGTATAATAAGCCATCTGGTCTAAGTTGTAGTCGGTAAGTTCTGCCATTAATTTTTGAGCATTAGGACCTTGTACGGCTAATAAACCAAATTCACGGGAGCGATTGATGAGTTTTGTATCGCCAAAAAGATGAGTTTGTAACCAATTGAAATCTTTTTCTATGTTAGAGGCATTGACTACCAAAAAATAGCTTTGGGGCAAGCGATAAACCAGTAAATCATCGACAATACCTCCGTTATCATTGGGCATACAGCTATATTGGATATGACCTACGGACAGAGCGGCAACGTGATTGGAGGTGGTTTTTTCCAAAAAAGCCAGCGCATCATCTCCCGTGACTTCAAATTCACCCATGTGTGAAAGGTCAAACAGACCGATATTTTTGCGTACCGCCAAATGTTCTTCGGTGATACTTGTGTATTGGATGGGCATTAAAAAACCGGCAAAAGGAACCATCCTTGCGCCAGCAGCAACATGATATTTATAAAAAGGAGTTTTGATCAATTCATTTGTGTCAGGCATTCTATCGTTCCTTACCCAATGGGATTTATGCTTGTAATTTGAAGAAATAAAAAGGATTACAGTAAAATGTCAATATCTAACTTGATTATTTATCGATACCTTTTTAAGCTATGAGAAATTATGTTATTTAATAAGGGTAGTGAAAAGGTGTTCAGTGGCAGACGAGGACGTCTGCCGACCACAGAGTGAGTATAGGTAGAAATTTGGTTTATCAAAAGTTTAAAGAACCATTAACATACTTTTTACGATGTTATTCCTGCGGAAGCAGGAATCTGAAGAGAGCTTCCCGTCTTTACGGGAATGACTTGATTTTTAGACTTTGTCGGGAAGGCAGACCACCTGACATACGAAATTCTAAGTGGCGGACGAGAACATCTGCCAGTCACGGATTTGGAAAGGATAATTTTATAAAATAGAAAATACAATTTGAAAAGAGCTTTAAGTTTTTCCCTTTCAAAATATTAGATATAATTTGTATGGAATTAAATTTAAATGTGTTTTTTATGAAAGAAAAGATGTAATCTTTTGAAACAGCTTGACTATTTTTTTGAGGATGATGTATATTATTTGTGAAAAAAATAACCAGCTCGATTTTTTTTATAAAATTGATATCGGGCTATGTAAATAAATTAGGAGTTAATTATTATGATAACCAAACAGGATGCTCTTGATTACCACTCTAAAGGAAGACACGGTAAAATAGAGGTCACTTCCACCAAACCATGTCGCACACAGTTCCAACTTTCTTTAGCTTATACGCCCGGTGTCGCCGAACCTTGTCTGGAAATTAAAAAGAATCCCGCAGATGTATATACCTATACGGCAAAAGGAAATCTCGTAGGGGTGGTATCTAACGGTACCGCTGTTTTGGGACTGGGAGATATCGGACCTGCCGCGGGAAAACCGGTTATGGAAGGTAAGGGAGTGCTGTTTAAAAGATTTGCCGATATTGATGTTTTTGATATCGAGCTGGATACGAAAGATCCCGATGAAATCATAAAATGTTGTCAGCTTCTGGAGCCGACTTTCGGAGGGATTAATCTTGAAGATATCAAAGCTCCGGAATGCTTTTATATCGAAGAAACTTTAAAAAGAACGATGAAAATCCCCGTGTTTCACGATGATCAACACGGAACGGCTATCATTTCGGCGGCGGCTTTGTTGAATGCTTTGGAAATTGTCAACAAAGATATCAGTAAAGTCAGAGTGGTTTTTTCCGGAGCGGGTGCCGCCGGTATTGCTTGTGCCAAACTGTATTGTTCTTTGGGTGTTAAGCATGAGAACTTGCTGATGGTTGATTCCAAAGGGGTTATGTATGAAGGCCGGGGCGATAAATTTAATAAATATAAGCAGGAGTTCGTTCGTAAAACCGACCGTCATACTCTCGCCGAAGCTCTTAAAGATGCTGATATCTTTCTGGGTGTTTCTATTAAAGGGATAGTGACCAAAGAAATGGTTAAAACCATGGCTAAAGACCCTATTATTTTTGCCATGGCTAATCCCGACCCGGAAATTACTTATCCGGATGCCCTTGATGCTCGGAAAGATGTTATCGTAGCGACAGGACGTTCCGATTATCCCAATCAGGTAAATAATGTCTTGGGCTTTCCCTTTATTTTTAGAGGCGCTTTGGATGTCCATGCAACAGCTATTAACGAAGAGATGAAAATTGCCGCCGTTAAAGCTTTGGCGGGACTTGCCAAACAGGATGTTCCGGAACAAGTGGTAAAAGCCTATGATGGGGATTACTTTAAATTCGGTCGCGAATATTTGATTCCCAAACCTTTTGACCCTCGTATTCTTCTCTGGGAAGCCAGTGCTGTGGCTCAAGCGGCTATGGAGACCGGAGTTGCCCAACGTCATATTGACATTGAGGAATATAAGCAACAATTGGCGGAACGGGTAGGCCTGGGACGCTCCATTATGAGAGTAATGGTAAGTAAAGCAAAAAAAGACTCCAAAAGAGTTGTCTTCCCTGAAGGTGATTCCGTACGTATTTTACGCGCTGCGCATATAATTAAAAAAGAAGGCATAGCCGAACCGATTGTCTTGGGTAATGCAGAAACAATTTTAAAAATTGCTCAAGAGAGAGAGATTGATATCAAGGGAATAAAAATGATTAACCCGCTTTCTTCGGATAAAAGACAAATATATGCTAATAAATATTTTGAAAAAAGACAGCGCAAAGGTATTACCAGCGAAAAAGCGGTTTGGCTAATGAGAGATAGAACATATTATGGAATGATGATGTTAGAGATGGGTGATTGTGATGCGGTTCTTTCGGGAGTAACTTCCGATTATCCATCCACTATCAGACCGGCTTTGGAGATTATCGATTTGGCGGAGGGCATTACGCGGGTATCGGGAATGTTTACCATGATTCAAAAGAACAATATTTATATGTTTGCCGATACCACGGTCAATATTAACCCTACTGCGGAAGAGTTGGCGGAAATCGCTATATGTGCTTCCAAGGTAGCTCGGAGATTCAATATAGAACCGCGAATAGCGATGTTATCGTTTTCCAACTTCGGCTCGGCACGAGCACCGGAATCTATTAAAGTTGCCAAGGCAACCGAGATTCTAAAAAAGAAAGCTCCCGATTTGATTGTCGAAGGTGAGATGCAAGCCGATACCGCTTTGATGCCGGATTATATGAAAAAACGTTATCCCTTTTCACAACTTCAAAAAACGGCTAACGTCTTAATCTTTCCGGATCTCAATTCGGGCAATATTGCTTATAAATTAGCTCAACGGTTGGGGGGATTGGAAGCTATTGGGCCCATTTTGATGGGGTTGTCGAAGCCGGTGCATGTTCTTCATCCCACTTTGGATGTTGATGAAATCGTCGATATGGCGGCGATTGCCGTTGTGGAAGCCCAGAAGTGATTGTGATTAAATAATTAAAAAAGCAGAACCGATAAAGTTCTGCTTTTTTATTTTATCATTTAAACAACGAAGTATTTCCGCTTTAGTTTTTCGTCTCCGTTTCTTCGTTATTATCATCAGTTTCATTGGAGGATGATTCCGAGGGAGAAGGGGGTTCTTCGGCTTTAGTCGGTTTTGTTTCCGTTACATTATCATTATCAGTAGGAGTAGGAGTGGCTTCTTCAGCAATTACATTTTTCGGAGCAGGAACGGATTCGTTTTCTTTAGCGGTTTCTTGAGTTTTCTGTTTCAATTTTTCCGGTATAATATCGGCTATGGGTTTATTCTCGGAGACTGAATATTTGGATAAGAATTTATCCAATTCGGTACGCTCTCGCTTTTTATAATAAGCCGAGACGGAAAGGACAATCTTATGCTGATAGCGGTCAAACTCAATAACCTGAAGAGGAATCTGTTCACCCTGTTTAAAAACACCGGTGGGATTGGTTAAGTCTTTATGACCCAATTGAGCCGTGGGGACAAAACCTTCGACGACATTGTCCAAATCAACGATAACACCGCGATCCATAACCTTTGTAATAGTTCCCAGACATTCGGTTCCGACAGCGTATTTTTTGGCAATTTCCGGCCAAGGGTCTTCGGAAAGTTGTTTCAAGCCTAAGGAAATGCGGCGGTTATCATGGTCGATTTTAATGACTTTGACTTCGATTTTGTCTTTTTTTCTGAGAATTTCCGAAGGATGCTGAATTCTTTTAGTCCACGACATATCGGAAATATGAATCAAGCCATCGATACCTTCTTCAAGTTCAATGAAAGCACCAAAGGCGGTAAGATTACGAACTTTTCCGGTAATGACTTTGCCAATAGGGTATTTTTCATCGATGGTATTCCAAGGGTCGGGCTCCATCTGTTTAATGCCCAAAGATATCTTCTCGTTTTCTTTATCCACCGAAAGAACGACCGCTTCCACCATATCATTGACATTCATAATCTTGGAAGGATGCTTGATATGCTGTGTCCATGACATTTCAGAGATATGAATCAAGCCCTCGATACCTTTTTCCAGTTCCACGAAGGCACCGTAATCGGTGATTGATACCACCCGTCCGGTGACTTTTTTGCCGAGAGGATATTTCTCTTCGATATTTTCCCAAGGATATGGGGTCATCTGTTTCAAGCCCAGAGAGACCCGAGAAGTTTTCTCATCGATATCGAGTATCTTAACGTCAATCTTATCACCTAAAGAAACTAACTCCGAGGGATGACGAATTCGGCCCCACGACATATCGGTAATATGAAGGAGACCATCGACACCACCCAAATCAATAAAGACTCCGAAATCGGTTATGTTTTTCACGATACCCTGACGAACCTGATCAACGGCGATTTCCTCAAGAAGTTTTTCACGCATATTTTCACGTTCTTCTTCGAGCACCACGCGGCGTGAAACAACGATGTTGCGTCGCGCTTTATTGATTTTGATGATTTTTAGCTCCATTGTTTGATTTAACAAGGCATCAAAATCCGGCACCTGACGCAAAGCCACTTGAGAACCCGGCAGGAAAGCATCTACGCCCATAATGTCGACAACCAACCCGCCTTTGATACGTCGGCTTATACGACCTTCAATAGTCTCTCCGGAGTCATGGTTTTCACGTATTTGCTCCCAGACCCTCATGAAATCGGCTTTTTGCTTCGACAAAATAAGCTGACCGTTGCTGTCTTCGATTTGTTCCAAATAGACTTCAATGGGATCACCTACTTTGATATTCAAAGGAGTGGAAAATTCACTGATAGGAATGATTCCTTCGGATTTGAAACCAACATCGACAATTACATCGTCGCGCGTAACACCGAGAACCGTTCCGTTGACGATTTCTCCTTCTTTGATGTCTTTGATGGTCGATTCGTACATGGCAGACATGCGTTGGTATTCGGGGTCATCATAAACCACACCGGAGACATCGGTCAAACGTACCCGATTAACTTCCGGAACTGGAGTAGAGGGCATGGTAGCGCGCATTTTAGCTTTTTCCGCTACTCTTTTACGTCGAGCAGTTACGATTATTTCCATTTTTTGTTTTTGTTTGATTTCGGCGGGAACTGCTTCGACCTGAGCCCTGTTTTTGGTGATTTTGGTTTTTGTTTTTTTGGTTTTTTTAGCGGTTGTTGCTTTCCTTTTGGAAACTTTGGCAACTTTACCTTTGTTATTAGTGACAGTTTTGGCTTGAGCCATTAACGATAGAGAACCTCCTTACTTAATAAAAGACCGACGGTTTAGATTTTTCCCGAAGGAAAGCCATCAAATCTGCTTAATCAAGGATGCCTGTTTTTGCAGGCAGTTTTTCTATATAATAAAAAAAAATAATTTTTCAAGACTTATTTTAAAAAAACTTGTTAAATTTGATATTCGGTTAAAAGGGGAAATATCTTTAATTTTCAAGCTTTTGTTTAATTTGAGCAATGCGCTCCATAACGGAATGAGCGATTTTGTAATAACTGTCTTTATTATCGGGGAATGATGTCACCCATTCCGATGAAAACGGTTCACCAAAAGTAATGCTGAATTTTTCTCTTCCCCGGAAACAGTCTTTAAGTCTGTTTGCTCCATGAATATAACCCGGAATAATGGGGCATCGGGCACGAATGGCGATTATGCCCACCCCGGGTTTAGGCTCCAGAAATTGATTGGTTTTGGAGCGAGTCCCTTCGGGGAAAATGGTCAGCCCATAACCTTTTTTAATAATGGCAACAGCGGCTTCAAGGGTATGGCGGTCAATACTACCACGTCTTACCGGCAGAGCATTGGTTCTGGTTATAATCCAACCGAAGATTTTGTTTTTAAAAAGTTCTTTTTTGGCGAAAAAATAGACCTGACGGGTCATCCAACTGCCTACCAAAGGAGGGTCGAAATATGAGATATGATTGGTAGCGACGATAAAACCACCGCTTGGGGGAATATGATTTTTACCGTATATTTTTATTCTAAAGAATAACTTGGAGATAAGACGAGTCAAAAACCAACCTGTGTAATAGAGAATTTTCATTGCTATTTCAAAACGGAACGCATTAATGAAATAATATATTCAACCTGGTCTTCAATAGTCATATCGGTAGTATCAACGGTAAAAGCATCTTTCGCTTTTTTTAAAGGAGAATGTCGGCGTTGGGAATCATGAGCATCACGTTTTTGAATGTCAGCCATTTGTTCTTCAAGAGTGGTACTGACACCCATTTTGGTCATATCCAAAAGACGTCGTCCGGCACGTTCTTTTACCGAGGCGGAGAGATAAACCTTAAGGTCGGCGTCGGGAAAAACGACGGTTGTGGTGTCTCTTCCTTCGGCGACAATAGAACCATTTTTACCCAATTGTTTTTGTTTGGCTACCATGGCTTTCCTCACTCCTTGATGAGCCGCAATTTCGGAAACGTGACGGGTAACTTCGGGAGAACGGATGGGCTCGGTGACATCTTCACCGTTGATAAATACGCGGTTGACATCGGCATCGGTCTTGAACTCAATAGGGAGCTTTTTTGCCAGAGCGGAAAGTTTGGTGCTATCGGAAGGAGAGATATTATTTTTTAAAGCAAAGTAAGTTAAAGCTCGATACATAGCCCCGGTATCGAGGTAGCTATATCCCAAGCGGGCGGCTAAAATTTTTGCCGTCGTGGATTTTCCCGAACCGGCGGGACCATCGATGGCGATTATTTTTCCTTTGAGGCGGGAAAGGTTTAGTTTTCTTTCATTCATAACCGTTATCTTATAAAATGCTATCTAAAATATCAATGATAAAGTTACTTCTGCTTTCTAATTGATAGTTGTCGTATCTTTGTTACTTTTCCTCAAAGGAGGAATACCAAACCATTTTATATGCAGAGTTGAATATTGTCCGCTCTGTTTGATTTTTTCCAGAGCTCGATTTATCTTTTCCAGAAGTTGTGTATCTGTTTTGCGAACGGCAATACCGTAATGTTCTTCAGATAAAATCTTGCCGACAATTTTGGCGGTATGGTGTCTTTTTATATAAGTTTGGGTAGTGGGGAAATCGTTTAAGACCGCATCGAGGTTACCGTTGTCCATGTCAATAAAAGCCGCCCCAATATTATCGAAGGAATAAACTTCCACGCCATCCATATTCTTAGCCATCAATTCTCCGGTAGTGCCCAATTGAACCCCGACTCGTTTTCCTTTTAAATCTTTTACCGCAAAAATCATAGAGTCATTGACCGGGACAGCGATACTTTGACCGGCAAGATAATAAGGGCGGGAAAAATTAACCACCGCTTCCCTCTGGGGAGTGATTGTCATGGCGGAAATAACGACATCATATTTTTTGCTGTTTAAGCCGGGAATCATGCCATCAAAAGGAGTTAAAATAAAGTCCGGTTGCCATCCATTGATTTTACAAACGGAGCTAATTAAATCTATATCAAAACCTTCCGGCTTTCCCGTTTCGGGATTGATAGTTTCAAAAGGGGGATAGGTGGCGTCGGTACCGATGCGTAAGGTGGTTCTTGCCGATAGGTTTTTATTATTTTGACGGGAACAACCGATAACGATTAAACTGCATGATAACAATAACAACAATATTTTCATTATATGCTTTTTGGTAATGAGTTATTAAGTTTCTTATGACTATAAAGTATTTTTGTTGACCAGACAATAAAAAAGTGGCTTAAAAGCCACTTTTAACAAAGAATGTATTGCTGTTAAAAATAATCTATGGAAAAAGATTCCAGTTGATTTTCAAGATTAACCTCGATTTTGGTCTTTAAGGTATCGAAGCCTTTGTTTACAAAGGCATTATCGGGAGTTTCCTCCATACCGATTCTTAAAAGGTATGAACGATAATCTGTCCCGTATATTTTTAAGCCAATATCTTTGGGCACCCTTAATTTTAATTTGGAGTCTTCACCATTGATATTGACCATAACATGGGGTTCGAGTTTTCCCAGTTTCAAATAAATATTGGCATTGTCAACATCAAGTTTGAGTTTTTCCAAAGGTGAAGTGGCCATATTGAGATGAATATCGGCGTTTTTACCATAACATCCTAAGTCGAGAGGAACTTTCTCCGAAAAGCGCAGATACCAATCTTGAGGTTTGCCCACCTCAAACTTTATTATGCCTCCCAAATAACTTCGCGGACGGCCAGTCAAATCGATGCGGGCAATATCGTTATTGATGCTATATTTTATTTCCGGCTTACGGGTAAATTTATCAAAACGTCCATAAATAAGGTCACGGCCTGAGTCTCGAATAGTAAGATCCGAACCGTTTAGCTTTAGGACTGCCTTTATTTTTTTTACCGAAGGGTCAAAA
>JAADHM010000125.1:9680-10643 GCA_013151855.1 FCB group bacterium
TCTTCTCGGTATGTCGTTTGGGAGAAGAAATTTTCTTCAATCCCGCCCAAGCTGCTACCGAAAGCGATTACAAAACCTCCGAAGAATAAAGCAACCGAGGTAAGATAGGCAATAAATTGTAGACGGCTTTTGGTAAAAATCTTTTCCACTCCAACGGCTATCAGAGCTACCGGAAAATAAACCAAGAGTTCTTCCCAGAAATTGTCGTTTAGTATTCCCATATTGCGTAAGAGCAAAAGGATACCTATCTGAATTAAGAACAGGCCCCATCGAAATCTGGCGGGAGTCATATTACGCTTCCTCCGTTATTGGTATCAGTTTGTTGGTGTTGGTGGGGTATATCGGAATTTCCTGTGTTTATTTGTTCTTTTTTGTTTTTGCGGTGAAAAATGAGAAAAAGTCCCAGAACGATAATGACCGCCGGCCAAAAATCTCCCCAATCAAACCAGAACCAATGTTCACGAATAAGTAAAATCAGTCCGATAGCGATAAGAATTATTCCGGGAAGGTATTTATGCCACGGGGAATAGTTTATTTCTTTTGCGGGAGGCATTTTTTCTTCGGAGCTAATCGTTAATTCTTCTTTGGGAATAATTATCCAAGCGATAATGTAAGCCAATAGTCCGAATCCGGAGGCTAAAAACAATAAAACGGTTAAGATTCTGATGAGTACCGGGTCGATTTCAAAATATTCCCCCAAACCGCCGCAAACACCGCCGATGATTTTATTGGTCGATGAACGATATAGTCTTTTTTCCATAATTCCTCCTTATGTGCCGGAAAGTATGTCTTCTGAGGTTAATATACGGGATGAGTAATAAAAAAGTTCTCTATTTTAAGGAATATTTTTTGAAGCTTGAAAAGAAATAGCCCTATTTAGATATATTTAGTGAAGTTTATTATTTCTTTTTGTTCTTTTCTTTTAACAATCGTAAGTACTTTTGAGATTGTATTTTGTATTTT
>JAADHM010000122.1 GCA_013151855.1 FCB group bacterium
TACATATTTATTTCTAAATTGACCGGATTTTTGTTTGGTGGTGGTATTATTGTATTAACTTTTTTAATGTCAAAGTTGGTTTTTCATAAAAAAGATTCGTTATTTATCTTATTGCCCGTTTACTTATTAGCATTTAATCAGTCTTTAGCATACTGGTCACCGGCCGGATTGGAAACCGCCGCCTTTGCTTTTTTCTCATTATTGTCGTTATATTTGTATTTGAAACGAAGCTGGTTTTTAATAGCCAGCTTGATTTTAGTGGTTTGGTTGCGGCCTGAGGGTGTTTTAATTACAGGTTTATTAATCATTATTGAAGTAGTTACTGAAAAAAGATTCCCGCGATATACTGCTATTTGTACCTTTGTTGCTTTTATCTTCTCGCTACCGTTTGTATGGTTCAAACTATATTATTATGGCTCAATTTTCCCTAATCCTTTTTATGCTAAAACAGGTTTTGATATTAAGCAGTTATCAAATGGGATAGAGTATACTGTCCGTTTCTTTTCACATTATGGATTTTATGGAATAGGTCTTATTATTCCGTTATTGTTTTATAGAAAATTATCGTCAGTTGCTAAAAGTCTATTGTTGTTTACTCTCGTTTATATTTTGTATGTTACTCTTATTGGTGGAGATGTTTTAAAAGTACACCGTTTCTGGATGCCAATATTCGGTTCCTCGGCGATTTTAATATCTCTTTCTATTTGGTTGCTGGTACAGAAAATATCAGTGAAGAACAGACAGTTTATCCTAATACTCATTTCAATTGTTCTTTTAAGCTTAACCTATTACTTGCCTCATAAATTTGTAAATAACTACAATCGTTTGGAAAAGAGTTTTACATACAAAATGGGCTTTTTGGCTACCAAATTAAATGAAGCTGACACTACTAATTTTTCCGTTGCTTTACCGACTATTGGTATTTTTGGCTATAAACTATTAGGGCATGATATAATTGATATGGTCGGTTTAACCGATTCCACTATAGCTCGACATACGGAAAAGCCTGTAAAAGGTATGTCATCGACATGGAAAGAACAAAAATATAACTCAAAGTATATTTTAACAAGAGCTCCCGATTACATCTTATTTTCAACGGGGATCAAACCTTCTGCACCGGCGGAGGAAGCACTATTGCTTTTCCCACAGTTTTTGAATTGCTATCGCACTATTGGATGGTATTATAAATCGTATTTTAAAAAAAAAGGTTCATTACAAGTGGTATTTAAAAAAGTTCATAAAATAAGAGGGGAATTGGTACCAACTTATCCACTATCATTTGTTGAAGATTATAAAACCGGTCTGTATTATTCTTCGGCAGGTAATCAAAGAAAAGCTATTGAGTATTATAACCGCGCCGTAAAAGAATCACCAAAACCGGTCTACATTTATCTTTTATACGTAAGGGCTTTCAGTTATTTCCTTTTAACAAGAGATAACAGAACAATGGCTCAAATGGATTCTATTGTAGCTCGTGACTCTACAATTTTTATGGCACACAGGGATTTATATCTTTATGATTCGATGATTGGTGATGTGGAAAAAGCAAAAATACATCGAAAATGGTTAAAAAAATTAGTTCCGTGGTATTTACATCGTATTGATTCTCAAGTTATAAGCATTGTTAAGGAGAAAAATAGAAGTAACCGATAACTATAATTGATGAAAAAAGTTGACAAAAACAATTTCAATGATATATTTTAGCAGAAATTACAAGCGGGAATAGCTCAGCTGGTAGAGCACCACCTTGCCAAGGTGGCTGTCGCGAGTTCGAATCTCGTTTCCCGCTTTTTTAAACGGCGGCATAGCCAAGTGGTAAGGCAGAGGTCTGCAAAACCTTTATTCCCCAGTTCGAATCTGGGTGCCGCCTTTTTTTTATTTCTTTTTACAGTCATTCACTATTTGTAAATCTTGTCAATTTTAATAGGGAATGTAATTTTACCCTACCCATAACTTATTCTTATATAATGCGTTAGTTTGTTATGTTAATTACACTAACCATAATTATTTTTTCATTCTTCCAAAATATCTTGACATAAAAGTCTTTATAAGATATTTTAAAGAAGAAAAGATATACATTTTCATCAAAAACACATCTACGACATTACTAAAATTTTAATTATTAATGCTCTTTTGCAATAGTTGTACGAAAGTACAAACTTTATAATCAAAACTTAATAACAACCAACTAATCACGGGAGGAGTTATGTTAAGAAAACTTTTCACGATTGTTATGGGATTTATTCTCATATGTTCTATGGCAATAATGGCTGATATTCGAGAGGGCCCCACAAATGATTCACCGCCGCAGAAAATGGAGCAGACTACAGCAACTTTTACCGTTACTAATACCAATGATTCCGGTCCTGGTAGCTTGCGAGACGCAATCAATGCGGCTAATGCTAATTTGGGAAAAGATACGATTATTTTTGCGATCCCAGGTGCTGGGGTTCAAACTATTTTCCCTTTATCACAGCTTCCGCCACTTATGGATATGTCCGGAGTTCTTATAGATGGTTTATCGCAACCGGGAGCTTCGGCGGGGATTACTCCACCGACTTTTAATCTTCTTATTGAAATTGATGGGGCTAATGCCGGAGTATCACACGGGATTTGGATTCAATCTTCCAATAACACTATTCGGGGTCTGATTATCAACAACTTTGAACAGAATGGTATTTATATTCAAGGTGGACCTGATCAGGAGGCATGCTACAATTATATTTCTCAAAATATCATCGGAGCCGATTCTTCGGGAACAATTGCTAAAGGGAACGGGCGTAATCAATCATCGCTCTGGGCAGGAGTTTATATTGGTAATCAACCCGGTCCTCAAGGGTATGCTTGCGATAATACCATTGAAATAAACTTAATCTCAGCCAATTATGCCGAAGGTGTTTCTATTGTCGGTCCTATTATTCCCGGAGATGTATGGCGTAATTTTGTTGTCGACAATTATATAGGAACCGATATTAACGGTAATTCAGATTTGGGAAATATGCATGAAGGTGTCTGTTTGTGTGAAGGAACGCACGAAAACGTTGTCGGGGGAAATTTGATTTCCGGCAATGATTACGATGGTATTGGAATTCAGGGATATTATTATGAACCGCCTATTCAAACATATCTGAATATCATTCAAGATAATACCATTGGTTTGACTGTTAACGGAACCGCTTTGGGTAATAGTTATCATGGTATAGCAATAGGCGAATATGGACCTTCTCAATGGGGTTATGCCGATAGCAATCAAATTGGACCTAATAATATTATTGCTTATAACGGTCATGACGGAGTGAGTGTTTGGGAGCATGGTGCAAGTGCAAACAATGCCGACAACAATTTGATTTTTCAGAATTCTATTTATGACAATACAGAGTTAGGCATAGATTTACAGAATGATGGCGTTACCGCAAACGATTTGGGTGACCCCGATACAGGTCCTAATCAGGAAGTTAACTTTCCCGTTATAACGAATATAACCTATGTTTCGGGAACGGGAGCAACGATAAGCGGGACTCTGGATATCGATACTTCACCTAATCAGGCTAAAATTGAAGTTTTTCTTGCCGCTATCGATCCCACCGGTTATGGAGAAGGGAAAACGTATTTAGGCTCAACAACTCCCGATGGTGTGGGAAATTGGAGTATTACCATTGCCAGCGTAAATCCCGGTGATTATATTACGGCAACCACAACAGATTTGAATAATAACACTTCTGAATTTTGTGCTAACGTTCAAGTACCGGGAGGACCTTCGGCCGATACTTGTGAATTTTATAAATCACCGTATACTGATTATGCCCCCCAAGGGATGCCGGATTTTGATCAAAAACAGGATGCTTGGAACGACCCACAGGGTTGGACACATTGTGGCCCGGTAGCGGTGGCTAATTGTTTATGGTGGTTCGATTCAAAATTTGAGCCCAATCCTCTTGATCCCCGACCTTTTGGGGTAACTACTCCTAACGATGGTTATAATTTGATAACGGCTTATGGTCAATGGGATGATCATGATACAAATAATGTACAACCATTGGTAAATAATTTGGCGAATTTAATGGGAACTAACTTAGCCGGTCGAGGTACCAATCTTCAAAATTTGGTTAACGGTACCCAACAATTTATTGCTAATGCCGGTTTAAGCCAGGATTATAAAGATTCTCTCCAACTATCTCCCACTTTCGATTTTATTAAAGAACAGGTGTTAGATAGTCAAGATGTCATTTTGCTTCTTGGTTTCTATGAGGATCTGGGTGGATATGTCTGCCGTATCGGTGGTCATTATATAACTGCTGCCGGAGCATGTACTACAGCTACTCGTATTTGTGTCTCAGACCCCTACTACGATATGCTCGAGGGCAATCCTCCGGGAGCCCCACCGCATGGAAGTACGGTGCATAATGATGCCAATAATATCAGTGGGCCTCATGGTCAAATACAGCACGATCCCTATGATGTTTTTATGGGACCTTTACCGGGTGGTGCTACTACGATGGCTTTGTTGCCGGGTTATCAAATTAGTCCCTACGATATTAATATTTTTGAGGGGGAGAATAGTCTCAATGGGGTTAATCAATGTCCTTATCAAGGGGGACCGATAATAACAGCTATCGATGCCGCTTATGTTATATGTCCGGTTCAAGCCGAACCGGATACCTGTGAGTATCATAAAAAGTCTTATGATGACTATTCTCCTGATGGAATGCCGGATTTTGATCAAAAACAGAATCAATGGATTTCACCATTTAACGGGAACTGGAGTTGGTGTGGTCCCGTAGCTTTGGCAAATTGTATGTGGTGGTTTGATTCCAAGTTCGAACCCAATCCTGTTGACCCCAGACCGTTTTATCCGAATCCTCTGGCACCGCCTAAAAATGACGGTTTTTCATTGGTTCAATCTTATGATCCTAATGGTCTTTGGGATGACCATGATACGAATAATGTCATTCCTTTCATAAATCAATTAGGACCGTTATGTAATACTGACGTTGTGGCACCGGGTACCAATATACTTGACCTCGAAAACGGTTTTAAACAATGGTTAAGTATGACCGGTTTAGATGGTAAATTCAGCACTTATGTCGTCTATGGTCCTCCTTATGAAGAAATAAGAGATTCTGTTTTATCAAGTCAGGATGTCATTATACTCTTAGGTTTTTATGAATTAATCGATGGTGGTGAATGTCAACGTCTTGGTGGGCATTATGTAACTGCTGCCGGTGTTTGTACGACTTCTACTTCCATATGTATTTCTGACCCCTATTTTGACAAAAATGAGGGAGAACCACCTGCCGGAAGCGCTCATGGCTCAAGTATTCATAATGATGCTTATAATATATCGGGTCCTCATGGTACGATTAATCATGATTTATATAATATGATACCTAATGTTTATTCTTGCCCATCTCCTGCAACATGGGCATTAGCAGATTACCCCAGTCAGTGGCAGGATATTATGAACTTTGAAAATCTAAACTCTCTTGATCCTGCCGCACCACCGGTAACATATTTCGGTGGTCCCATTGTTGTTTTGGTTGATGCCGCTTTAATTATTTGTCCTCTTGATACTTGTTCTAATCAGACTCCGGGTGATGCCAATAGCGATGGTATTATTGATATCAATGATGTTAATTACCTGATTAATTTCGTTGATTCAGGCGGGCCTGCTCCGGTTCCTCTTGCCAACGGTGATGCTAATGGTGATTGTCGGATAAATGTTGGTGATATTGTTTGTCTTTCCGATTATCTTAGCGGAAGTGGTTCATGTTTAGTTAATTGTACCTGTTTACAACCGGATACGACAATATGTTGTTATGGCATGAGAGGCAATGTTGACTATGATCCGTATGATAAAGTAAATGCTAATGATATTCTTTACCTTATTGCTTATGCTTTCCAAGGCGGTCCCGCACCTTCTTGTTTTGAAGAAGCTGATGTGAATGGTGATAACACCATTAACGCCAATGATATACTATATTTGATTAGCTATGCTTTTTCAGGTGGTCCTGCTCCGGTTAGTTGTCCATAGTAATTAATTTTGAGTACTGTTATATTAAAATCATAACGGATTTTAAATATTGAGTTTGGAATATTGATTATCCTAACTTTATAAAAAAATCCCGGTTTAACCCGGGATTTTTTATTTTATTAATTTTTAACAGGTTTTTATCCACAACCACAAGGTTCGGGACCGTTGTTGAATATATATTTTATCATGTACAATAAATCATCAACATCATTAGTCTCTGAACAATCAACGTCACTTGCCGCGGGATTAGGTAAAGGATTTCCACCGTTAAAATAATAGTTTATCATATCAAATATGTCTGTAACGTCAACTTTGCCATCATTATCAATATCCCCTCGTACCACACAAGGTTTTATAGAAATCATGCCATTAGTTGTAGCTATATCATAGTTGGCAACGATTCCTTGATATTCAGCAGAATAGGTAACGTTACCGGAGGTATAGCCATCAAGGAGTATTGGTACTGTTTGGCCTGAAGTAGCGGTTGAAGGAACAGAAAGATAAAGTTTAACAACCGGTCCGTTGCCGGGGGGTAATTCAGGGGATGAGCCGTTATTAGAGGAAACGAGTTTTATGGTAAGATGATGGCTAAAGGGGTCATACTGGAGAAGGGTTTGTGTTTCAAAGTAATTGGTACGACATCCAACAGTAGATATGGAATCATAAGATAAGTTGAAATCACCGGCATACTCGACTGGTATTTTTAGATATTTAACGGGAGCTGTGTTATTGGCGGTAATAATGATTTCCGCTGTTGAACCCGGGATAACTCTTGTGCTGTCTGCTTTAGCGGTATCAGCATAAGCTACAATATAGCTTTCTTTTGTTTGCGTGTGCGTGGTTCCACCGGCATCAACTTGGACAACAACATTATAAACCCCCGGTTGCTGATAAATATGTGAAGGTGATTGGATATGGGACGAATCACCATCACCAAAATGCCAAACCCAATTATTAGGTTGTTCTAAGGGAGAAGAGGCATCGAAATTAACCGATAATGGTGCTGGCCCGCAAGTTGTATCGGAAGAGACAAAAATACCCGAAATGCCATAATCAATATAACATGCGGCATAACCTATCTTGGAACAGCCATAAGGAATGCGTATATATCCATTTTCACCCCAACCGGCTCCCCAAGAATTTCTCATAATCCATATTCCATTGGGCCCTTGGGTATCATCCCATCCGACGAGAACTACGGCATGATTTATTGTCCCTGTTCCGCATCCGTTAAAAACTCCTCCCGAATAAGCTTGCATGGCGCTATTAGCGTATACGGAAACTGAAATAGGTCCATATTCCAAAATGGCTTGTTTCATTTGGTCGACAGTGGGAGTACCATTTTCGCTGCCGATATAAGCCCAAGAATAAATCTTATAAGGATGATCATAAGGACAACCGCAAGATAAGTCCTTGGCGGCATAAGGAAATTCGCTTTCCAAAACAGCACCGGCATCTCCGCAAGGGTCTCCTTTCCACTGAAAATAGTCCTGTGCCATCCAACCTCCGGCACAACCCCATCCCTCGGCATTGCAACTTACCAACCATTGTTCGGAAAGGTCAACGGTTTTACCGTCTCTTATTTTTATTGCACATTCGAGTGGTCCCACAGTACCAAAAGCCCAACAACTACCACAAGCTCCTTGGTTTTTAATTGGTGTCGTTCCGTTGTGTTCACGCCAGTCGAAAGCTGCCGGTAAGTTCATAGTAGAAAGACTTTTGTTAAAATGAGCTTTCTTCCTCCAGTAAGGAGGTTCTTTTAATCCACATAATTGTTCAAGAGGAATTTTGGTGGCGGGGTTTTCATCTACTGTGAATGTCCAACCTTCTCTTTTGCCTTCTTCGCGTAATCTTTTGATGTCTTTACTTGTTAGTTGGCTAAATGTTGTGGGGGGGATTATTAGGAGGATTAGTAAAAAAATTAAGGCAGTGAGGATTTTGTTTAATTGTTTTTGAAAGTAGCTTGAACAAGAATGCATGCATACTCCTCTCATCGCTGTTGTTATTTTAATGGTATCTTTATTAATCGGACAAACAATACTTAAACGTATAAATTATTCGATACTTATCCTATTCTTAGTTATCAAAATAGCATAATAAATCTTTTTGTCCATAAAAAAATATGATAAACGCAGTTTTTGCTCTTTTTATATTTATAATCTTTATTGATTCTTGGTTTTGGAGCTAAATTTAGCTTAAATATTTTTTGTATTCTTGGTAAAGTAATTTTGTGAGTTTACCCGGAATTGATTTGGTAGTAAAAGAATTTTCAATTTTTTTCACTGGCAGGATTCCCGCTATAGAATTAGTTATGAATATCTCGTCCGCTTTGCTTAATATATTCTTTTTTATTTTTTGCTCTTTCACCTTTATTTTTAAATTTCTTGCCAGCTCAATTATACTTTCTCTGGTTACTCCGGGAAGAAGAGGTAGTTCTACCGATGGCGTGTAAAGAATTTCATTTTTCACCACAAAGATATTTGAGGTTGCGCATTCAGTTATGTAATTCCCCGATATATCAACGAATAGTGAATCAAAGAACCCTCTTTTTACCGCTTTTTCTTTTTCGTTAATGTTTTCGATGTAATTCATCGTCTTATGGAAGGGAACAAATGAATAGGGATTTCTCCTTAAAGCCGAAAATCTGAGAGAGACTCCGTATTCAAAAATTTTCTCAGGGTTATAAGGTAGTTTTTTTATCAGAATAAATATCGTACTTTTCGAAACAGAGATTCTAAGGTATGCATGGGAAAGCTTATTTTGTCTTTGCAATTTATAAATAATACTTTCAAGTTTTTTAAATGTCAATTTGAACTCAATGTTTAAGAAAGCAAGGGTATTGAGCAGTCGTTGGTAATGTTTTTTAAGAAATATAATATTTCCGTTATATAAACGGAGGGTCTCGAAAGCACCTTCACCATATAAAAAACCCCTGTCAAGCGGAGATATCTTCGCATCTTTGGCATCAAGAAATTTTCCATTAATATAAACTACCTTATAACCCTGAGAAAAT
>JAADHM010000141.1 GCA_013151855.1 FCB group bacterium
CTGCAATATAAAAAAACCGATGATTATAAAAATATTATTTCCGCTATCAAACGTTTGGAAATTCGCGGAGCGCCGGCTATCGGGATTGCCGCCGCTTATGGAATGGCTGTTGCCGTGGGAAAAGAGGGAGATGGCAGTTTGGAATTTATCGAAAGAGTCGGTGATGAATTCAAAAATGCCCGTCCCACGGCAGTGAATCTTTTTTGGGCTGTTGATAGAGTGATAAAAAAAGTAAGCGATAGCGGAGAAAGGGAGTTAGCCGAGGTAAAAAGAATACTCTGGGAGGAAGCGGAAAAGATTCATCGGGAAGATGAGAAAATGTGCCAAAGTATCGGCAAAAACGGAGCTAAATTAATAAACGACGGTGACGTCATCTTGACTCATTGTAATGCGGGAGCATTGGCTACCGGTGGAATAGGCACGGCTTTGGGGGTTATTTACACCTGCCGTGATGAAGGTAAGATCGTCAGTGTTTATGCCGATGAAACCCGTCCTTTGCTTCAGGGAGCCCGTCTCACCGCTTGGGAGCTAATGAACGAAGGTGTCGATGTTACCCTTATATGTGATAACACCGCGGGAATGTTGATGAAACAGGGAAAGATTAACCATGTCATTGTCGGGGCTGACCGTATTGCCCAAAATGGTGATTTTGCCAATAAAATTGGCACTTATTCTCTCGCTGTTTTAGCTAAAGAAAATAAGGTTCCGTTCTATGTAGCGGTGCCGTCGTCGACTTTCGATGATAGTATTAAGTCAGGGGATGAAATTGTTATTGAAGAACGAACGCCGGAAGAAGTTACCGAAGGGTTTGGTAAAAGAACCGCTCCGAAAGATGTTAAAGTTTATTCACCGGCATTTGATATTACCCCTCAAAAGTTGGTAAGTTATTATATTACCGATAAAGATATTTTAGAAGGCGGTCGCAAGTAACATACTTTGTATGGTTATGGATGTTTCGAAACATATAATATATTTTAAAGTTGGTTCTTTACTTGTCCGATAATTATAAAGGGATATGTTTAATTAAATATTGGCCAGTAAACGTTAGTTTGGTAAAAAATATAGTAAAGGTTCAATCTTGCTATGAAAAAAACAAAAGCCTCATCCATGGCTTTAGCGGCTTTGAATTATGACCTTTTCGAAACAAAGCCTATGCCCCCTCCCGTTCCCGCTACTTTATATACCAAAATAAAAAATCAACTCTGGAGGCAATCAGTGGCCGATATAAAAGCTTGGGAAGCTAATCTTGATAAATTACCGGCTATTGAAGAATTGTGCCGTATGTTTAACCGATACAATTGGCTATACTTTGATGGCAAACTTTCCCAAGTAAGAATTGAATATTCCACTCGCATGCGTATTGCCGGTTCTTATACTCCTCGAAAAAAGCTGATTAGAATCGGTTATAAATATCACCAGATATTTCCCGAAGAAATTGCCGATACTCTTAAGCATGAAATGATTCATATCATTTATTTTAAACATAATGCCGCTTTTAAAAAGGAAGCCAAACGTATCGGCGCTTCTCTTAAAGCGAGAACGCATCCCTCTCTTATGAGACCATCACGATATATGTATTGTTGTCCTAATTGCGGGAAAAAATATCCTCGGCAGAAAATTTTGAGAATGGCTTCCTGTGGAGATTGCTCAAAGGGAGGTAAATTTGATGCTCGATACAAGCTTAAATTGTTGAAACATTAGTAATTTTGGTTGTTTTATTTGCCCAGCTTTTCCGGTTCGATAGTTTCAGATTCTTCAGCATTGTCATTATATCTTTTTAACAGCTCGTTTATTAATGGTGTACATTCCACTAAGGCGGACATGTTTCCGCTTTTGGTGAAAAATTTGATTAATCTTAGCAGAACAACTTCGGGATTACCGGCACAGCTAACTATATAACCTTCTTTGGAGACGCTCAATCCGGCTTTCTTTGCTTGAGCAAGGGCAATATCGTGACCAACGATTTTTTCCTGCTTCTTTATTATTTGTTCAAATAATTTTAAATATCTTTCCATAGTACTAAATTTTGGGGAACTTTTTTACTCCTTTATATATTAATATCGGTATTAACCCTAATTCAATGATAGTTTTTTTGAAAATAAGTGGTAATAATTAAGATTGAATTTTTATAACTGGATTAAATGAACCAATTAATAACTTTTTCATTAAAAGGAGAAAAAAATGGTAAAAATTAACCATCCCGCCCCACAATTTGAGCTTGAAGCTTATCACAAAGATCAGATAGTTAAAGTAAAGCTTGATGACTACAAAGGTAAGTGGGTTGTTTTGTTTTTCTATCCTGCGGATTTTACTTTTGTCTGTCCGACGGAGTTGGGAGAACTTGCCGATAACTATACTCAATTTCAAAAGTTGGAAGCAGAAGTTTTGTCAGCATCAACGGATACGGTTTTTGTTCATAAAGCCTGGCATGATACCTCACCTACCATTAAGAAAATTCATTTTCCCATGTTAGCTGACCCGGCGGGTACTTTAAGCCGTGATTACGGAGTTATGATCGAAGAAGCCGGCTTGGCTTTGCGAGGGACTTTCATTATAGACCCCGATGGCATCGTAAAATCATTCGAAGTGAACGATACTTCTATTGGCCGTTCTTCGGAAGAATTGATTCGTAAATTGGAAGCGGCACAGTTTGTCCGTGAGCATGGCGGCGAAGCTTGTCCGGCAAGCTGGAAACCGGGGGAAAAAGCACTAAAAACGGGATTGGATTTGGTTGGCAAGATTTAAATACAGATAGCAAAAATGCCTCATCATTTTTTATGATGGGGCTTTTTTGTTTGTTGTGGTGTAAATTATAAGCCACAACTTATTATAAATAAACAAATTCCCATAAATGCCGATATCACCAAAAAATCAGGTAAATAATAGAAAATGTTTATTTTTTCAAACTTTGTGTTGACAAGTTTAAAAATTATCTTAAGTTATTAAGCTAACATTGAGAAAGATGACAATATAGTTAAGGATAAAAATGAAAACATTTATACCTAAAATTGATCCTCAGAATCGTAAGTGGCACGTTGTCGATTTGAACGGTGCCATTCTGGGGAGAGCCGCTGTTAAAGTTGCTAATATTCTGAGAGGTAAGGATAAACCCATTTTTACTCCCCATTTGGATACGGGTGACCATATTATCGCTATTAATGCCAGTTTGATAAAAGTAACCGGAAATAATAAACCTCAGAATTTGAAATATTATCGTTATTCCGGTTATCCGGGTGGTTTGAAAGAAATAACATTTGCGAAAATGATGCAAAAAAAACCGGAAGAAGTTTTTCGTTTGGCGGTAAGGCGAATGTTGCCTAAAAATCGTTTGGGCAGAAAAATATTTAAAAAATTACATGTCTATGCCGGTGCCGAACATCCTCATCAAGCTCAAAAACCGGAAGTATTGAAATTAAATTAACTGAAATAAAAAGTATATGAAACAAGAAAGATTTGCAGCTACGGGGCGTCGAAAAGAAGCTGTGGCAAGGGTTGAGATTAAACCCGGAGCAGGTAAATATTATGTTAATGGTCATTACCTGAATGAATACCTGACTCGTGAAACGCTTATAAATCACGCTCTGAGACCTTTGGAAGCTACGGAAACTATGGGCAAAATGGATTTATCCTGTTCTGTCAACGGTGGTGGTCTTTCCGGTCAGGCGGGGGCTATCCGTTTGGGTGTAGCCAGAGCTTTGGTCAAGATGAATCCGGAACTACACTACACTTTGCGCAAAGGCGGGTTTTTGACCCGTGATGCTCGTGAGGTAGAACGGAAGAAATACGGTCGCCCCAAAGCCCGTAAACGTTTCCAGTATTCAAAACGTTAATAAAAATACTATCCCTATTATATATAGGGAAATAAACAATCTTAGTTGACTTGTCCTGCGGTCTCTTCTCCAGAGTAAAGGGCAAGAGTGATACTAAGGTAAAGGTTAACCGTTAAATCTAAGGACTTATATGATTTCACCACAAGTTAAAGAACTTTTGGAAGCAGGGGTGCATTTTGGCCATCAAACCCGTCGTTGGAACCCCAAAATGAAACCGTTTATCTTCGGCGCTCGCAACGGTATTTACATTATAGACCTTCAAAAAACGGTCAATTCGTTGGAAAAAGCGAAGATGAAGGTTAGTGAAATAGTTAGCAAAGGAAAATCTATTCTTTTGGTGGGCACTAAAAAGCAAGCTAAAGAGGTTTTGGCTGAAGAAGCTGCCCGTTGCGGCGCTTTTTATGTTACCGAGCGATGGTTGGGAGGAATGTTGACCAATTTCAATACCATTAAAAATTCCATCAAAAAATTAAAAGATATTGAACGCATGCGTGAAGATGGCACGCTTGAAAAGTTTACCAAAAAAGAGCACGCCCATATAGAACATAAAGCCGAAAAATTGAATAAAGTTCTCGGTGGTATTAAGGAAATGAATTTCCTTCCCGGATTGATTATTATTGTCGATGCTAAAAAAGAAAAAATAGCTGTTGCCGAAGCTTCCAAGTTAAAAATCCCCATTATCGGGATTGTTGATACCAACGCTGATCCAGACCCGATAGATTTCCCTATTGCCGGTAATGACGATGCCATAAAGTCTATCAGGGTGCTTGTTCGGCAGTTAGTTGATACGGCAATTGAAGCTAAGAATAAAGTATCTCAAGAAATGATTGAAGCGGCAGTTGAAAAAGACCGTAAAACTCCTTTACATACTTATACGGCAGCAGAAGATAACAAGAAATAAGAAAGAGTAATCTTATGGAAATAACAGCAAAAATGGTCAAAGAGCTTCGTGATAAAACCGGAGCCGGAATGATGGATTGTAAAAATGCTCTTAAAAAAACAGAAGGTGATTTTGAGAAAGCAGTAGAGCATTTACGAGAACAAGGCATTGCCAAAGCGGCTTCCAAACAAGGTCGTCAGACCGCCGAAGGTGCTATTGCCACTTATATTCACCCCGGTGACAAACTGGGTGTTTTGGTGGAAATTAATTGCGAAACTGATTTTGTGGCTCGTACCGATCAATTTAAAGCTTTTTGTCGTGACGTTGCCATGCATATAGCCGCTTCCAATCCTCTCTGCGTGAAAAGGGAGGACATAGACCAACAGTTGCTTGAAAAGGAAAAAGAAATATATCACCAACAGGCGGTCAACGAAGGAAAACCGGAAAAAATTATCGATAAAATCGTTAATGGCAAAATAGAAAAATACTTAAGTGAAGTGGTTTTGTTAGAACAACCTTTCGTCAAAGATAATGATATAACTATAAATGAATTTGTAAAAAATAATATAGCAACTTTAGGTGAAAATATTGTTATTAAACGTTTTGCTCGTTTTCGCTTAGGGGAATAAACGCGGGAAATTGAATGATAGTTGAACAAAAATCACCGTTTTACAAGCGAATTCTCTTAAAAATATCCGGTGAAGCGTTAATGGGCAACCAAAAATTTGGCCTTGATTCTATTACCGTAAAAAATATCTGTAATCAAATTAAAGAGATTAAAGAACTTGGCATTGAAATTGGTGTTGTTGTCGGGGGCGGTAATATCTTTCGTGGTTTATATGCCTCCGAACATGGTATGGATCGAGTAACGGCTGATAATATGGGCATGTTGGCTACGGTTATTAATTCTTTGGCGATGATGGATACTTTGGAACAAATGGGGATTTTTACCAGAGTGATGTCGGCGGTTAAGATTGAAGCTTTTGCCGAGCAGTATATTCGGCGCAGAGCGGTGCGACATATGGAAAAAGGACGTTTGGTGATTTTCGCTGCCGGAACCGGTAACCCTTTTTTTAGTACCGATACGGCTGCTTCTCTGCGAGCGATGGAAGTCGGAGCTGAAATACTTATCAAAGCCACTAATGTTGATGGTGTTTATTCCGATGACCCGAAAAAAGTCAAAGATGCTGTTTTTTATCCTAAATTAAAGTATATGGAAGTATTGACAAAAGAGCTGAAAGTGATTGATTCTACTGCCATATCTCTTTTAAAGGATAATAAAATTCCCGTCAGAGTAATAGATTTGAATACTTCCGGGAATTTGAAACGTGTTGTGCTGGGCGAACAAATAGGAACTTTGATTTCATAAGGTGGTATTAAAGAGGTATTTAAAATAGGAGCAACGGGTATGTTAGAAAAACTTAAAACAGAGACCAAGCAAAGAATGCAAAAAAGTGTGGATGCTGTCTCGAAAGAGTTAGCCACAGTTCGTACCGGTAAAGCTTCAGTACATTTGTTAGATACGGTAAAAGTTAAAGCTTACGGTTCGATTTTACCTTTAAATCAAGTTGCCACAGCAAGTTCTCCGGAACCAAGATTGTTAACGGTGCAAGCTTTTGATAAATCTACCGTTGGTGATATTGTCAAGGCGATTCAAAAAGCCGATTTGGGATTAAATCCCATTGTTGACGGTCAAATTATTCGTATTCCCGTTCCCGCTCTTAATGAAGAACGTCGCAAAGAACTGGTACGTCATTGTAAACATGTTGCCGAAGAAGGCCGAGTAGCTATCAGAAATATTCGTCGCGACGCCAACGACCATATCAAAAAAATCAAAAAAGATAAACAGGTTTCTGAAGACCAAGAACTTGATGCTCTTGATGATATCCAAAAAATGACAGACGAATATATCCAAAAAATTGATGATATATTGGCGAAAAAGGAAAAAGAAGTCTTAGAAGTCTAAGCCCTGTTATATGGATGTCCATTAGTAAGCTGTTGGGGATATGAGGATTGACGCACGTTCTTAAAGGCGCACTTTAAGCAGGATAAGAACCGTCAATGTAGAGCTTGAGATAGCGATTTTCAATTTCCATATCTTTCATTTGTATTTTAACCACGTCACCGATGGAAACTAGACCGATTAGTTTATCCTCTTCGATAATGGGAACATGGCGGATGCGGTTTTTAGTCATTATTCCAGCGATGTAATTAATGTCATCATCTTTTATACCTACAATCAATTCTTTTGTCATCAAATCCTTGACTTTAAGGTCGATAAAACTGTCGTGATTGTTATGAACCGCCCGGAAAATATCTTTGTCGCTTAATATTCCAATCAGTTTATTGTTCTCATCGATGATAGGAAGGCAACTAATTCGTTTTTCAATTAAAAGATTCATTGCCTTAAGGATATTGGTATCCTTATTAGTGGTTATTAAATTTTTGGGACGGAGTTTCATAAATTCTTTGACTAACATTTTTTTCTCCTTTATTTAAGTTAATTAAGGTATTATTTACATTTCGATAAGCGGTGTCGAAATAATTTAAAGAAAAAACAGACTTAACTGGCATTCATTATTTATAATACATATATTATGCATGTTATGTCAATAAAAAAGTGTTTTATCGGATTGTGGGTGATATTACCGCTTTTGATTCTGACTTCTTATGCCGCCATATCTGATGACCAGATATTGAATTTTTACTGCTCACGAGCCAAAGAAACTTTTAAAAGCCGTAACCCCATCAATAGGGGAGTGAGTTTCTCTTGGCAAGCTAAGTCATACTATAAGTTAATGGAGAAGAAAGGGAAAGTTCGTCTCGTAGATTCTGCCATAACCGAATATTTTTATAGTTTTGGGAATGTTGACTCCATAAAAAAAATTATCTCTTTTCGTAAAGAGCATTTTAAAATTGATTTTTCTTATCCCAATATTTTTGAGGGTAATTATCGTTTCAACTTTTTCCCTAACGATACCGGCGGTGAAAATATTGCTATCGGTTTCGATACCGATTCCACCGACCAAAAAGATCCCGTTGGTTTGGCTATCATTGATAGAGATAAGTACTATTTGAAATGGTTGTATTTGTACTATCCCAATAAGAAAGGTTATAAACGATACACGAGATCTTTTCGCTTTACCGAATATCAAGGGTATATTTTCCCTGATTCTGTGTGGGAAATAAAGGAGCGTTTGAGTATTTTTACTATGGAATGGTATCGCATAGAAACGGGAATCAGTAAAATAAAAATATATCGTTAAATTTTAGTCTAAGGTCATAAATATATTCAATAAGGCTTGATAAATAACCTCTGCTTTTATAATATCTATCTTATGAAAGATGAAACCGAGAAAATAAAAGAGCTGATACTGGCTCACCGGCAAAGAATACCGAAACATGTGGCTATCATAATGGATGGAAATGGCCGTTGGGCAAAATTGCGGAATAAGCCACGCACTTATGGTCATGAAGCCGGTGTTAAAGCGGTCAAAGAAGTCGTTAAAGCGGCCAGTGAGATAGGGGTTAAGTATCTGACCTTGTATACTTTCTCCGTTGAGAATTGGAAAAGACCTCGTAGAGAAGTGTCAGCGCTTATGGCTCTATTGACCAGAACCACCCAAAGAGAAATAAATGAGCTGGTAAAGAATGATGTTAAGTTGATGACCATCGGAAGAGTAAAAAGTTTACCTTTTTCGCGGCAAAAGGTTCTTGCCAATGCGGTGAAAAAAACCCGTAATAATAAAGGATTGATTTTAACTTTGGCTTTAAATTACGGAGGTCGAACGGAAATTTTAGATGCTGTCAAGGCTATCGCCAGTGCGGTAAGGGGCGGTTTAATGAATCTTCAGGATATCAATGAAGATTTATTCTCTGAATTTTTATATACTGCCAATCTTCCCGATCCGGATTTGCTGATTCGTACTTCCGGTGAAATGAGAATTTCCAACTTTCTTCTTTGGCAGACGAGTTATACCGAGCTTTATATTATCGATACTCTCTGGCCTGATTTCGATCGTAGCGAATTATTCAAAGCCGTTTATGATTTTCAACGAAGGGAACGCCGTTTTGGGAAAATCGATGCGAAAGATAAGCAATAATGAGCAATAATCTGATAAAACGTATTGTCATAGCGGCGATTTTCGGTCCCATAATCATCTGGATTTGTTATCAAGGGGGAGTGTGGCTTTGCTTC
>JAADHM010000109.1 GCA_013151855.1 FCB group bacterium
AAAATTACTGTCGATATCAATACTCCACCTTGGTTCCACTTCGTTTAAAGAAGTAAGGTGGTACAATTGTAATTTGCTTGCGGAAGAATCACAGAAGGCGGTATCCGAGAAAGAAAAGCACTGCTGTTGCAAATGATGTCTCACCAATATATCAAGCTGGCTGTCAGTCGTGTCAATATTACCCGAATGAAGATATTTATATTCACTAACGAAAACGGTGGAATCCCCCGTGCATAATGAACTGTCAACAGATTTTATCACGGTTAAGGTGTCACCGTTGTTTTTCCATATTGTCACCTTTACGGTACTCTTGGAATGTAGCGTGTTGTTGACGGAACTTTTTGAGGTAAAGTTTTCATAACAGGTGGCGATCAAATAATTGGTGTCGCTTCCATTAAATAAGAAATTAATGTTGTTAAATAATATAGGTTTTTGCCATATTTCCGCATCGGGAAAAGAACGATAAAGAATGGTTTTCCCCATCGTAGCTAAGGAGGAAGTACCATTAAATTCCCAGAGGTGTTGTTGGTCATAGGAGAAAAAAAGTTCATTATAACCATCGCTATCAGTATCAAATGCTTTTAAGGATACAAATTGAAAAGGGGAGTTTAAAAATAAAGATGAGGTGTGAACATTTTCAAAAAAGAGGGAATCGGTTTTTTGATAATGCCGGGCACCATCGTAAAATATCAACTGGCATACCGTATCCCCCTGATAAGTTTGGCGGTCAAAATAATAACCGATCAAAATATCGGGTACGGAGTCGCGGTTGATATCGGCAAATAAAATTTGATAAGAAAAATAATTATTCTCCAAGGAAGCGCTAAAGACGATTGAATCGAATGCCGGGGAATACAAAACGATATTCTCGCCATCGGAAGCAAGAACCTCGGGTTGGTTGACCCCACGCTGATAATTGAATTGCATCTGTTCAATGGTTTTTGATAATCCCGGAATAACGAAATCACCTTGAAGAGAAAAAGAAATTGTAGCCGATAGTATGGGTGTTATAAAATAAACTGAAAAGATTAAAAAAAAGGAAATGGTAAAAGATTTTTTTAGCATAAAAACAATCTTGAGTTAAAAATTTATTAAGTTATAATAAAACATATTTATTTGTATACAAACTGTTCCCTTTTATAAATGAACGGCGGGGGAACCTACCGCAAATTATAAATATCTTTATTGTTAAATAATTCTAACTGTATTTTTTTTTCATTTCGGCAATAATTTTTATATGGCCTAGTTCGAATCTTGAAAGTTGGTCGAACATCTTTTTCCCTTCTTCCGAAGGAACTTTTTCTTTGGCGGAAGAAAACAGTTGATAGGCTTCTTCCTCTAACCGATAGGCGATATTCAAAATAGCTACCATCGAGTCTGCTTTGGCAACTTCATCGATTAAATCTTGGTGCTGGCCACTCATTTCTTCGGAGATTTCCGGAAGGCCTTCCTGCTTGAGAATATCGGCGGTGCTAATCCATTTCTCGCTACGCACCAAAGAGTCGTATTGTCTTTCCAAGATATGGAAATGATCTTTTTCTTCTAAGGCGAGTTTTTCCAAAACTTCTTTATGTTCTTGTGCTTCTGCTTCGGCTTTTTTGGATGCTTCCAAATAAAAGACATAGCTGGCTATTTCGGATTGGATACCGGCGGTTAAAGCTGCCAGAGTATCGGGATGAGCTTTTGCCATGGGAGTTACCTTTATTTTGAATTACTGTTTTCTTAAAATTACTTCTTAACAAGTTACAAATTATGTTAATTATGTCAAGCCTCTTGATTTTTAAGAATAGAAGACTATTATAAAAAATATGAAACAACAAATAGCGGAAAATTATATCAAACTGAAAAGCCTCGTTGCTCATGCCTGTGAAATGTATCACCGTAATGTTGATGATATTACCATTGTGGCGGTGACCAAAACCCATCCCGCCGACTACATTAAAGCGGCTGTTGATATCGGAATCCACGATGTTGGCGAAAACAAAGTTCAGGAAGCGGAAACAAAGATATTGGCTTTGGGCAATATTGCCCGCTATCATATGATCGGTCATTTGCAGACCAATAAGGTCAAAAAAGCGGTAAAATTGTTTGATGTTATCCAAGCGGTTGATTCTTTCAAATTAGCTCAAGAAATTAATCGGCGAGCAGCTGAAATTAATAAAGAAATGGAGTGCTATATAGAAGTTAATGCTTCCGGTGAAAGTCAGAAATATGGGGTTTTGCCCAAAGATTATCCGGATTTGGTGGAAAAGGTGAACCGATTGGATCATATCAACTTGACCGGTTTAATGACGGTGGGGCCCTTTGTCGATGACGAAGAACAAATAAGGGCTGTTTTTCGCCGATGTTATCATCTTTTCACCCAAAGCCGGGAAATTATCGGGGGGAAATTTAAAAATCTATCTATGGGAATGACCCATGACTTTATCTTAGCTATTGCCGAGGGTTCCACCATGATACGTATCGGTACGGCATTATTTGGGGTGCGAAATTATTCATAATTCATAAACTGCTATTTTCTTTTTTATACTTAACAAATTATTTGTCTCATAAAAATATCTAATTGTCTGTTAATTATTTTCTCAAATGTTACGATAATAATATTGAAGATATTTTAAATAATTGTTCGACTATCGAACAGTTGAAAATATAGATTTAAAAAAGAAGATAAAGAACTTAAAAAATAGGTAAGTTGATTATGGCTTTAACTCCCAACGATATCCGCAATTATGAGTTTTCCAACCAGATGCGCGGATACGATAAAGAAGAAGTGGATGATTTTTTAGAACAAACAGCGAGAGCATTAGAGGAAGTTAAACAGGAAAATCTTAAACTCTCCATGGAAATGGATTCCCTGAAATCACAATTAGCCGGTTTGAGACAGTTTGAAGATACCATTAAAAGTGCCGCTATCGATGCTCGTCGCAACGCCGACCAAACGGTTGCCAATGCCAAAAAAGAAGCCGAGCTTATCGTCTCGCACGCCAAAGCGGAAGCCGATAAAATGATTAGTGCTCAATCCTCAAAAATATCCGAGCTGGAAAATCAGATTACCAAATTAGAGTTAACTAAAAAATCATTTATTTCTAAGATTCGCAGTTTGCTCAATACTCATATGGATATGATTGATGATATTGCCAAAGCCGATATAAAAAGAAATTTGAGCGGTGACGAAATAGAAGTGACTGATTCCATGGAAGTCGACCAGAAAAAAATGGAAACCATCGCTACTCCTCCTCAAGAAGAGGCAATCAGAACCGAAGAAGCCAATGCGGCAGAAACGATAAGTCCCGTTGATGCGGAACAAATAACTTCCCCGGAAGAACCATCTCAGAAAACGGAGAAAAATATTGATCCCGAATTAGCCGCCGCTTTGGAAAAATACCAAGCACAAACGGCCGAGAAAGCGATTGAAGAAAAAAAGGCTCCGTTGAAACAAGATGCTCCCCCAAAACCCGGTGAATTTGTCGAAACCACGCAACGGGCGGAAGATATTCCCCCGGGGTTTATTGCTAAGGAAAATGGCTTAGCCGATCCCAAAGCGGTGGATACCGATAAATTGGATATAACTGCGACACCACCGGAGAAGCATATGGAGCATAACAATATTGATATTGACCAACCTTCGAAAAAAACTAAAGAAAATAAAATTACTCCTGATAATCTTGCCGAAGCGCTTGATAGTGTGGCGGCTAAATTTGAAGAAGAAATGGATAAAGCGGAAAAGAGTTAAAACTTTCCCACCTAACAATAAAGACCGGCTATAAATCCCTTCGCAGCCGGTCTTTTTTTTATGGCATTTTGTCTCTTACCTTTTTGGTGACAATTGGATTTTAATTATTATATTCAATTCAAAAATAATATGTTTAATATAAAAGGAGTCAAATTATGTCAGAAATTGAAGTCTTCCATAAACAACTTGATGAAGCCACCGCCTTTATTCGGAGTCAAACAGATTTTAAACCCACCATTGGTATTATCCTTGGAACCGGACTGGGTTCTTTGGTTGATGGTATTGAGATGGTGGCAACCGTTGATTACGATAAAATACCCCATTTCCCGGTTTCTACGGTAGAATCACATGCGGGACGTTTGTTGTTAGGGCATCTTCGGGGTAAAGCGGTTATTTGTATGCAAGGACGGTTTCATTATTACGAAGGTTACAGTTTCCAGCAAATTGCTTTCCCCGTTCGGGTGCTGAAAGCCTTAGGAATGGAAACCTTGATTGTCTCCAATGCCGCCGGTGGTTTGAACCCCAATTTTAAACCCGGTGATATTATGCTTATCAAAGACCATATTAACTTTTTCCCCGGTAATCCGCTTATCGGTGCTAATGATAACCAATGGGGCGACCGTTTTCCCGATATGTACGAAGTTTATAATCGTCATTATCAATCTTTGGCGAAAGAGGTCGCGCTGGAACAAAAACTCCGTTTGCAGGAAGGGGTTTATCTCGGTTTAACCGGTCCTTGTCTGGAAACCGCCGCCGAGTACCGTATGTTTCGCGGTTTCGGTGCCGATGCGGTGGGGATGTCCACCGTTCCGGAAGTTCTTGCGGCGCATCATCAACATAACAAAATTCTTGCTTTTTCCATTATTACCGATATGGGTTTGCCCGACGCCATGCATCCCTGTTCGCTGGAAGATGTCATCGGTACGGCATCAAGGACAGAACCGCTTTTACGCGATTTGATTGCCGGCTGTGTGGAAAAAATGTAAAAAGAATGTTGTTGTTAATAGTTTCTCCTGTGGTCAGCTAAGAAAATTTTTGTCAAAAACGGATAGGGAGAATGCTTGCTTATCATAATTTTTTTCTGTTTATTTTTATAAATTATTTTAACAAAGACCGGAAAGAGAGTACCAATGACAACCTCTATACAAAATAAAGCTAAAACAATTCCCTTGAGGAAAGAGATAGACAACAAGTACAAGTGGGACTTGGGTGATATTTATAAATCCGATGAAGATTGGGAAGCTGATTATCAAAAAGCACAAAAACTTATCGAAACCGCTAAAAGCTATTTCGGTAAGTTGTCTTCGGCTGAGACATTATTTCAATGCTTGGAAACAAGAGGTGAGCTCTCGCGCTTGGTGGGTAATCTTTATCAATACGCACAGCTGAACCGTGACCTCGATAGCCGTCTTTCCAAATATCAGGCAATGACCGACCGCGCCGCTATGCTTTCGGCACAAGCGGGCGCCGCTTTTGCTTTTGTCGAACCGGAACTATTGAAAATGACCGATGAGGAATTGCTTAAATTATCGTATCAATTTGAAAAGACCGACCTTTATGATTTTTATATCAAAGAATTAATTCGCTCCCGTGCTCATATTCGCTCGGAAGAAATAGAGGAATTGTTATCCTTATCAACAATGGTTGCCAAAGGTCCCAATACTATTTTTTCTCTGCTTGACGATGCCGACTTGAAATACCCTACCATAAAAGATGAAAAGGGCAATGAGGTGCAGTTGACCAAACAGCGTTTTGCCAAGTTTTTGGAATCATCCCATCCCCGCGTTCGGGAAGACGCCAATAATGCTTTCTATTCCGTTTATAAGGAGCATATCAACACCCTCGGGGCTACTCTATCGACGGAAGTGAATAAAAATATTTTTTATGCCCAAGCCCGACGTTACCACAGCACCCTTGAGAGTGCTCTCGATGGCGACAATATTCCCTTAACCGTTTATCATTCTTTAATCAATACCACCGAGAAAAATCTGGGGGGTCTGCATAAATGGACGGAACTGCGTAAAAAAATCTTGAAGCTCGATAAGATCAGACCGTTCGATATGCTCTGCCCTCTTTTTCCCGAAAAAGATTATGAAGTGCCGTATGACCATGCCGTTGATAAAGTTATGGAAGCCATTCAGCCTTTGGGAATCAAATACAATGAAACCTTACAACGAGCTTTTGCTTTCCGGTGGGTCGATGTTTTTGAAACGGAGGGAAAAACCGGCGGAGCTTATAGCTGGGGGAACTATTCGGTTCATCCCTTTGTCTTGATGAACTATAATGATACCGTGGACAATATGTTTACCTTAGCCCACGAGATGGGTCATGCCATGCACAGCTATTTTTCCAACACCGCCCAACCATTTCCCAAAGCCCAATATTCCACTTTTGTAGCGGAGGTTGCTTCAACGCTCAACGAAGGTTTGTTGTTACAATATCTTCTTAAAAAGGCAAAAGATAAACAGGAAAAGCTGTATCTGTTAAATCGACAGATTGACAATACGATGGGGACTTTCTTTCATCAGGTGATGTATGCTACCTTTGAATTGACTATCCATGAATACGTTGAAAAAGGGCAAGCCCTTTCTCCGGATATGTTGAATGATTTGTGGGGTCAACTAACGCAGAAATATTACGGTCCCGCTTTGACTCTCGATGACTACTCTCCTCTTAAGTGGAGTCGTATTCCCCATTTTTATATGACCTTTTATGTCTATCAATATGCCACTTCCTATGCCGCTTCGCAAGCGATTTTGGATAAAATTATGAACAATGAAGATGGAATTATTGAGCGCTATCTGGAGCTTTTGAAATCCGGCGGTAAAGACTACCCTATCGAACTTTTGAAAACGTGCGGAGTCGATATGGCTACCTCGGCGCCGGTGGAGGCGACGGTCAAGTTATTCGCCAAGCAAGTTGAGGAAGTGGAACGGCTGACGCATTAGCATCTAAATTTCGTATTGGAAACTGAATTATGATTGAAAGGAACGCACTGCAGCTCTAAAATCATATTATTGATATAATTATTTTCCCCATTGACACTTATTTTAGCTTGACAGGATTTAAGAATAGTTTATATATGAATATAGTTCAAGCGAGAAAATATGCCTACTCAAGTAAATTTTAATTTTCAAAAGTCAATATTCTTTTATTATAAAATTAATTCTCATCATAGGAACCGTTATATGGGTTCTATATATCTATTTTGAAGGAGGTGATATAAAGTAAACAATATAAAATTTTTTATTAACCCCAGACAATCTGGATGAATCCTCAGACAGATTGTAATCTATCTTAATCCTCACCATGTTCAACAGGAGAACAAAGATGAAAAGAAATTCAAGATGGTCATTATTAATCCTATCGTTGATTTTATTGGTTGCTCTCTCGGTATTATTTTGGGTTGGCTGTTCCGATAATCAGCCCATTGGCTCAGATAATGCCGCTGTATTTACTCCCAATCCCATGGCTACCGCTAAGATACTGCCCCCCAATGCCTCTGAAGTAGCGCAGGTCATGGCTGTCCAAAACCGTCACGCTTCTTCTTTGGAAGCGATCAAAGGAGTCTTTGGTACTGCTACCGGTCGCGATAACAATGGTAAAGTAGTGATATTAGCTCTTGCCGATAACCCGGGCGTGGCTGGTGTCCCTGCTAATTTGGAAGGTGTTCCTGTAAAAGTTTTTGTGACCGGCCGGCCGGAATTATTTGCTAAGCCTGTCAGCAACAAAGTAGATCTCAAAAAGCGTGCCACCCGTCCGGTACCAACTGGATATTCCATAGGTAATTATAACGAATGTGCTTCCGGCACTTTCGGCTGTGCCGTTGAAAAAGGCGGTAATATTTATATTTTGAGTAACAATCATGTCCTCGCCCGTGAAAACGCCGGTTCCCCCGGAGAACCGATTGTGCAACCCGGCCGTTATGATAATAAGCCCATCTGCAGTGGTTCGTTAAATGATCAAATTGCCACTTTAAGTGAGTTTATTCCTGTTCAGACTGGCTCTAATGCTAACAATACGGTAGATTGTGCCATTGCTATCTCATCCACCGCTGATATCGGATGCGCTACCCCATCCAGTTTTTATGGCTTGCCCAATTCCACACCGGTTGACGCTGTTTTAGATTTGCCCGTCAAAAAAGTTGGCCGTACCTCTAGTGAAACCCACGGAACAATTATTGGTGTTAATGCTACCGTCACTATAGAATATGCCGGGGCAAATACGCGCTTTGTCGATCAGGTGCTCATATCAAGTCGTTTTTCCAAAGCAGGTGATTCCGGCTCTTTGATTGTCACCGATGATGCCAATGATAATCCGGTGGCGTTACTTTTTGCCGGGAATAGGCAAGGTTACACTTGGGGTAACCGTATTCAAAATGTCCTCGGTGCTCTTAATGTAACTATTTGTGGTAAGTAGTTAGAATCTTTTTCGTTTAAAGTTTATAAAGAGGAACTTATTAGATAGGTTCCTCTTTTGATTTACAACATTTATTTTTAAGGTAGTTTTATAAAAAGTAAGGTAGAAAATATAATTAATTATCTGGATTCAATATATTGTGTCCGTTATTGTTTTCGTTTATATTTTAATAAATAGAGAAAGATTGGTGATGAAACCCATGAAAAGAACAATTGAAGAAATTCTCGAAGATAATAAAGAGTTCCTTATGACCATTGATGGTGTCATCGGAGTAGCTATCGGATTATGCCAAGAACAGAAATGCATTAAGGTGCAGATCGAAAGAGATGACCAGTCCCTTCGCAATAAAATTCCCCAAGAAATTGAAGGATTTCCCGTTAGTATTTTAATTATGGATCGCCCGCAACTGTTTAATGGTGATAAAGAGAAATGATGCGAAAAATAGCGGCCTCCCATCAATAACGTATTAGCATCGATTTCAGCCGCTTCTTTTAATCCAACCGGTTTAAACATAGTCAGCCTTTGCTATTAATTGTTGTTCATTTGTAGGGGGAAAATATTAGTGAAAAAAATTTGTAAACATACAATTTTTAATTGTCGTTTAGATATCGAGAGAAAATTATTTCTAATAAACTGTTTTTTAGGTCAAAACTAAAAAAAGGCCATCCGCACTTCCCCTCAAAGTGCGGATGACAACACCAAATAGAAAAGAAAACCAAAACAAACAACAGCGTTTTGGGAGTAATTTTGGGAGTAAAAATGACACTATTATTTAAGCAACCACCGTGCCGTTTGATGGCGATAGGTCGAAGTGGCTTTGGGTAAGTCGTTTGTGACCAAAGGATTAAAAATTTATTTGGAAATTATTGGAAAGTAAGCATAAAATAAATTCGTATAAAAATACGAGCGACCAAGCAATATAAAACGGTAAGCGCCTGTTTTACAAACGCTTACCGTTAACCAAGGAGTTTGTGTCACATTCGTAAATAGTTACGATAATATGACTGTTTTATTTCATTTTCGTATCAATGAACCATTAACCAATCAATATGTTTAATATCATTTCAATTCAAATCTGCCAAAGTTATGTGGTAACGCTTTAGCTTTGACCGCACCGTAGCTTCGTGAATGCCCAGCATCCGTGCCGCTTCGGATTTGTTACCATGCGTTGCCAACAATGCCTCGAGAATTATTTTCCGTTCGAATTGTTCCACTCTTTCGAATAAAGTGTTATTTTGCACTTCGGCGTTTTGGTTAAATATGGTGCGAGAGATTTCTATCAAATCTCCTTCCGCAACCATTTGTGTCATCACTTCTAAGCGTTTCACTTTGTTGAAGAGTTCCCGGGTATTACCGGGCCAGTCATAAAAGACAAATTGTTGAATCAGTTCCGAGGGAATAGGCTGTTTACTATTCAGAAGATGACAACGTTTCATAAATAATTTCAATAAAAGCGGGATGTCTTCTTTGCGTTCTCTCAGCGGAGGGATATTGAAATGCAAACCGCTCAGGCGATAATAAAGGTCGCGACGAAAAGTGCCTTCTTCAACCATCTGTTCCAGATTCTTGTTAGTCGCCGCCACCAGCTTGATATCGAGTTTTACGGAAGTTGTCGAGCCCAAAGGAATCACTTTACGGTTTTCAAGAACTCCCAAAAGCTTTGTCTGCAAAGTTAGGGGCATATCGCCGATTTCATCGAGGAAGAGAATACCACTGTTGGCGACAACGAAAAGCCCTTGCTTATTGTTTTCCGCTCCCGTGAAAGCTCCTTTTTTATAACCGAAAAGCTCGGACTCTAAAAGGGTCTCCGGTAAAGAGCTGCAATTGATAGCCACAAAAGGCATGTGGGGGCGACTGATAGCGTGGAAATAACGCGCCATGTGGTCTTTACCGACGCCGGTTTCACCGGTTAAAAGTAAAGGTAAATCGGTATTGGTCAAAAGAGGTAATTGTTTTTTAAAATGTCGTATTTCGGGGCAAGCGGTAATAAAATCAACATCTTCGGTAAACCTGTTATTTTTCTTCATCGCATTTTTAGGGGAAAATACGGATAAAGAATCAATCTCATCGATAATTCTTTCCACTTTTTCTTGTTGGAAAAGGAGGTTATGATGTTGATAAAATTCGGCGGCTCGGAAAAGATAATTCAACCGCTGGCGCACCGTGAAGAGCTTTGATTGCCCCGCTGCCACCAGAGCTTGTGCTCTCTCAAAACGAACACCGGATTCATCGAGAACGGCAATTGCTTGTTTATAGTCTTTGATGCTTTCCTCGTTTTCCACAGCCTTTTCGGCTAAGACAGCTTTCACTCTTAAGAGAGCGCCTAACTCCATTTTATTGTTGGCTTTTTCCATAATAACCCAAGACATAAAACAGAAACGATGGGCCATACGGTAGTTTTCCCGTCTTAGATTCAATTCGGCCAGATGGCGCAAGACTCGTCCGGTTAAAGTGATATCGGGGTCGATTTTATTAGCTAAATGGAGAGCTTTTTCCAATACCTCTTGGGATTCTTCAAGTTGTCCCGAAAGATAAAAGAGTTCTCCGAGATAGGTTAAATAAATGACCTCATCCCGCTTAAGCTGGTTTTGGATGATCAACGGCTGGGCTTTTTCCAGTGATTCTTTCGCTTGGGGATAATTCCCTTTTTGCATGTGAACGTAGCCCAAAGAAAGATAAGCCCGCGCTATTTCGGTGGTGTCATTAAGATTTTGGGATAATTCAATATTGATGTTCAAATGCTTGATAGCTTCGTTGAAATCACCGATGAAAGTATAAATACGCCCGATATTACCCATCATATAAGCCAATTTCTTATTATCCTTCTGTCGGCGGGCAATGTCGATGGCATCCATCAGAGCGTGTAAAGAATTGCTGAAATCATTTTGTCGGAAAAACAGACCGGCGAGATAATTCAAAGCCCGGCTTCTTCCCTCTTGACAATCATTACGGCGAAAGATTGATTCCGCATCACGAAAGGCGTTTTTGGCTTCTTTCGCTTCACCCATATCTCGTAAAATACCGCCGATGGTTAAAAATATTTCCGCTAAAAGGTGGTTATCACCTGAGGCGGCAATTTTATTTTGTGCCATGCGGGCGGTTTTTAAGGCTTGATGATAATGAGTGAGCGATGCGTAAGCCCTGGCGGCTAAATGATAAATCTCTCCCGCCTGAATATTACCAAAGCTCTCAAGCTCAATAAGGTTGTCCTTATAGTACTTGATAGCTTTAGCATAATCTTTTTGAGCAATCAAAGAAGCCAGATAATGCTTTATCGATTGGCCAAATGCTACGCTATTGTTTTTGTTGTCACTCATTATCGATCACCCTTTTTGTTGTAGTTTTGTTGTGAATTATAACTTGGTAATCTTTCTATGTTTCTCTCGTAACTTGTCTGTTCAATTTGCCGTATAGTTGAATGGTGATAGATGTAGAAACGTAATTTTTTGAACAGAGTAAAATTGTTGATAACCACATCGACAACGGGAATACCGGTTGATAAGAAACCGGGACTGTCAATTTCGGTACGGGTGGGAGTAATGCTTGAGGCTACTTGCTCCCCGCCCCACGGGTGGTCATCCCCTATGGGGACATAAGTTTCATGATATGGATGGCCAAGTGCAAAAACTTGACCCCATAGACATAAAGTAAGTATCAGCACAAAAGCCAATACCGTAAGGAAACGTTTCATGGTTATACTCCTTGGTTTGAAGTTATAAAGAACGTTATTATTTTTTCATCTTTTCATGGCGGAGGTTTATTAAGAGGTTCATCAGGTTACATAAAATATCCCAACTACAATAAATATATTATAATTAAATAGATATGTCAATATATATTAGAATGTGGTAAATCGGGTTGCGCGCTTGACGCAGTGCTTTCAAGTGTTATATTATGATGTTAGTTGATGCTTAACGAATAAGAGTTTAGCGACAAGAGATGATGTGGTTAGCCCTCAAAGAAGTGGCGAAACACCTCAAGATGGGGCAAGTTCAAATACTGCGAACACGAACCCAGCAACGCCGTCATGTCGGTGCTATAGGAACGGATTATGCCGATTCGCATAACATATCGGGATAAGTTGTTAGACAGCAGTAAGTCATTCAACGAACGGGCTTTTTCGTGCCTTTGGCAAGAAGGCCAAATGGAATATATTATATGAAAGATTTCCTTCAAAAGCATA